>JADZGG010000244.1 GCA_020854015.1 Flavobacteriales bacterium | reverse complement strand
CCCCAGATCATGGACGACCTGATCCGCGTGAACGGGAAAAAGCTGGATGATCTGCAGGCTGTGATGGCTCTATGCCGCGAGCAGGACTTCGAACTGCCTCTTCAGTTCGAGAACATGAAGAGCTGACCTGCAGGTCGGCTTTCCTATTTCAACCACATTCTCTCTCCGGTGTCCGCAATGGCAGGCTATTGTTGCCGTTCCTACCTTTCCATTCCTTGCCCCATGTGCTTACGTACCCCATCCTTCTTAGTCACCTTGTTCGCAGCCGTTGGTCTCATGGGACCAGGCTGTCAACACGAATCGGACGAGGACCCTGTGGATGCCCAATTGCTGGACATGGCCCGGAGAACGGACGGCTTCGTGTGGTACGAGGGATCGACGGCGCAGCTGGCTCGATCCAGCGGTTCCGGGCACGGTGAACCCTTGTTACGCACACGTTACAACGCCTTGGCGGCAACCGTTCTCGACACGAACCTGATGGTGACGCCGGACACCTTGTTCCCCGAGGGTTCGCTTATCGTGAAGGAACTGATGACGGATGCTTCCACCATCGGCACCTACGCCATCCTCTACAAGCAAAGCAGCAACTCCTACGCGGATGCCAGTGGTTGGGTATGGGGCTACGTGCGGCCCAACGGCGAGGTGCGCGTGTCGGCGAAGGACCAGGGCGCCGCTTGCCGCAATTGCCACACGCAGGTCGGACACATCGACCAGACGCTGATGAACATCTCGTTTCCCTGAGCGCCCATGCACACCACCACCCTTCGCTTTCTGGCCGAACCCACGGACGTCAATTTCGGCGGAAAGGTGCATGGGGGGATGGTCATGAAGTGGATCGACCAGGCAGGATATACTTGTGCTGCGAACTGGAGCGGTCACTACTGCGTGACGGTTTATGTGGGCGGCATCCGCTTCTTTCAGCCCATCCGGATCGGACATATCGTTGAGGCTCAGGCACGCCTGATCCATACAGGGCGCACCAGCATGCATATCGCTGTGGACATCAGTGCCCAGGACCCACGCACCAACGAGCGCCTCAAAACCACCCATTGCATCATCGTTTTCGTGGCCATGGACGAAGCCGGCATACCAGTACCGGTCAAGGAATGGACGCCTGCCACCGATGAAGAAAGAGCTCTACAGCAATATGCCATCCGGTTGATGGATCTGCGCAAGGACATCGATGAGGCGATGAAGCCTTTCATGTGATGGATGGCGAAGAATGAACCCGAGGGAATGCCGAACTTCGGCTGACCGATCCGGCCTTGGGCCGCATTATTCATCCGGAACGCGTCCTCATTCAACGAGCCCCTCACGAACCATGCGCCTAGCTATCCTTTTTTGCTCCGCAGCCCTGTCCCTCGCGGCGAGCGCGCAGACCTATTTCTACGTGGACGCCATCCAAGTGCAACCCTCGAACCCGACCACTGCGGACGCGATCACCATCAACCTGATCGGCAACTTCTCTGGGGGTGGGGTCTTTGTAGCGAACACCAATGTGAGCGTGGTCGGCAGCTTGGTGAACATCACCGTGAACTGCGGTGATAACGGTGGCATCACGGTCCTGATCCCGCACACCGAGACCATTCCCATCGGACCGCTCGCAGCGGGCACCTATACCGTTCAACTTGGGGGCACAGGCATGGGCGACTTCGCCCCGCCATCCGATCACCAGTTCACTGTTACCGGCCCTTCGGCGTGCGACAGCCTGCTCATCAATTCCATCAGCTGGGACCCCTTCAGTGACACGGCCTTCGTGATCTCGGTCTCGAACAACAGTGCCACGCTCTTCGACTACCCAGGGTTCATTCTCTTCGATGATCAAGGTGACACGCTGGCGAAAGAGACGGTGAACTACTTCGGCATCGGTCAGGGCCCACAGACCCATTACCTGAACATACAACCCGGGGCCACCGTTCCATCAGGCCCGTTCACCGGTTCCTTGGAGCTGTGGACACTGTTCTACCAGTCACTAGGTTGTGCTTGGGATACGATGATCAGCTTGTGTCCACCAGCACCTTGTGCACCGCTAACGGTCTCCATCGGGAACTTCGGAGGAGCCATCGTGACCGCATCCTTCACGTATTCCATCACCGATCCGAACGCGAACGTGGTCGCCTCTGGTACGATCAGCCTCGATGCGCTTCACCAGGACGTGAACGATACGCTCTGCCTGCCCCCGGGTGCGTACACGCTGAGCATGGTGCAACCGAACGTGGTCGGCGGAGCGCTGGTCTACGGGTTGGGCACTTCCATTGGCGCGGGCCCCAATGAACCATTCGTTCAAGGGGGGACGAGCAACACCCTACCCTTCAACTTCTACCCTTCCTGCTTCAACGGACCGAATGGTCTCGCTGAACCGGAAACGGACACCGACCTGCAGTGGACATTGAACAATGGATCGCTCACCCTCATGTCGATGGACGGTCGTGCCTTGGGAACCATCTCCGTGTTCGACCCACAAGGACGGTTGATCGCGCGAGGGAACGGTACTTCCGGAACGCTCACCTTGGACGTCTCTGGCAACACGTCGGGCCTTCTGCTGGTGCAACGCACAGGCGTCGAAGGCCATCGCTCCGTTGTGCGGGTGATGAACATGCGCTAAGCATGCTGAACGGTCCGCTGCGCAAGGCACTGGTGTTCCTGTTGGTACCCGGCGTACTCGTATTCTGCTGGGCCATGGTGCACAAGGCTTATGTCTTCGAGCCTTCCGCCCGCTTGGCCCCGGCACAGGTTCAGGACCTTGGCGCGCTGGGCGTAGCGGCCATTGGAAGCCTGGACGTACCTGTTGCGGCACTGCTCGTCTACCGAGGCGAAGTGATCGGTCGCGGATACAACACGGTGTTACGCGATGGCAACGCGGGAGGCCATGCGGAGATCAATGCGATCAGCGACGCGATGCGGATGATGGGAACTGTCGCCTTCGACGGTCTTGACCGCGAGGACCTGGTGCTTATAACAACCTTCGAACCCTGCGCCATGTGCCGCGGAGCCATCATCGAATACCGCATCGATCGGGTGGGCTTTGTGGAGCCGAAATCGCTGCGGCACCATGCCGGGCAGTGGTTGAAGGCACTGGACTACGAAGTGCACAAGGTGGAACTGGAACCCGCCGGCCTTCAGGACAGCCTGTTCCACCTGCACCCTGGCTACGACCCTGCCAACGACGACCATTGATCCGCGGCTCACCTGGCGCTACATTGCCCGCTGAACCACAGCAGTGTCATGGCCGACCATCGCGTGAGGATCCTTGAGTCCGTTTACATCAATCCCGATGTGAAGCGGCTGCGTATCGAGAAGCCCGAAGGCTACGCCTTCATTCCCGGCCAGGCCGCTGATGTACGCATCGATCAGCCGGACTGGGACACGAAGTCGCGTCCATTCACTTTCACTTCACTACAGGAGTGGCCGGACCTGGAGCTCATCGTGCGCATCTACCGGGACCATCATGGGGTGACCGAGCAACTTTCCAAGTTGCGCACTGGCGACCACCTCCTGCTCGGTGAACCCTTCGGGGCCATCACCTTCAAGGGACCTGGGGTGTTCTTCGCAGGCGGTGCCGGCATCACCCCTTTCCTGGCGATCTTCCGCCAGTTGCACCACATGAAGTTGTTGCGTGGGAACCGCCTGGTGTATTCGAACCGCACAGCGGAGGATGTGATCATGCACGAAGAGCTGACCCGGTTGTTGCGCAAGGACTACCTCAACGTGTTCACGCGCCAGAACGTGATCGGCTTCCGCGAACAACGGATCGACCGGAACATGCTGATCGAACTGGCCCCTGACCTCAGTCAGCGTTTCTATATCTGTGGGCCGGAAGGCTTCGTAAGGACCGTCAGCGCAGGGCTTGTTGAGCTTGGCGCGTCAGCCGAAGAGCTCGTTGTTGAAGCTTGAATCATCGACCGGCCCGCAAACGGATGCATGCCTTCGTTCCTTGACCGGGTGCTGTAGTGAGCTCTAGCATGCCACTGTGTGCCTTGGCGATGCGCTCCACGAGCGCGAGTCCGATCCCGTGACCGTCCAGTGTAAGCACGTCCTGGGCCCGGTAGAACATCTCTCTGGCACGCTTCACGACCTCCGGCGGCATCCCAGGGCCATCGTCACTGATACAGACCCACACATAACGATCCGAGGTATCGATGGATACTCGGATCGGCCCCGCCCCCCCGTACTTGGCCGCATTGGACAACAGGTTGTAGATCGCCGCCGTCAGTAGAACGGCATTGCCCTTCACCAACGGTTCGAAGTCCTCATCGGATGCGGACATGGAAAGGCTCACAGGCCGATCAGGAAAGCGCATCCTGCAACGGTCCATGGCACGGTCCGCAAGTTCATCGAGGCGTACCATGTCCATGGGCATCTGCCCGGGGTCCGAACGGGTCCGGGCCAGCCACAGGAGCTGATTCAGCAGGTCCTGGATCTCGATCGCTTGATCCTGAATGATGAGCAGTTTCTCCCTAAGCACCGGGTCATCCTGGACCAGCTGAAGTGCCTGATGCACTTCACCCCGAACAATGGTGAGCGGAGTACGGAGTTCATGGGACGCGCCGGCAATGAAGGAGCGTTGCATTTCGAACGCATCCTGCAGTCGGGCAAGCATGTCGTTGAACGTGGTGGCGATCTCGCCCAGTTCATCCTTGCGATGGGAGCTCGGGATCGGGATCCGCTCGGACGGCTCCCGGATCTCAGCAGCGGTATGCACCAGCGTGCGCACGGGTACCAAGGCCCAATTCGCATAGATCCAGGAAAGGACGGCCGTCAGCAACAGTGCGATGAGCCCCGCCATGATCATGGTACGCCGCAGCAGGTCCATGGAACGCATGCCTTGTTCATCAACTGCGGAGGCCATGGTGTAACGGATACCGTTGCGAAGCGCCTCAGGGGTGTCGATCACCACGTACTGCCTGTGGCCTTGGGAAACATGAACGCGGCCCTGCCACGTGGCAAGTTCGAGCCAGCTCTTCTGAAGTTGAAGACCATCCATGGCGCGTTGAAAGAGAACCTCTCCATCCACTGCGATGACCGAAAGGGCTTCATTCGGCAAGGCATCGCGAAGCGCTTGCGCCAGGTGTTCAGCCTCATCCACAGGAAGGTTGCGCGCTTCATCGATCAGGCGCTCCACCAGCAGGGCCCGATCCTCGAGTCTGTCATAGAATTCCGCTTCCCGCAGCGCTTCCGCCCGCGTATGGATCACCGAGCCGAACAAGGCGAGCAGCACCCCTACCAGAAGGGTGAAAACCACCGCCATCCGCCACCGGAAGCTCATGCACCTGGGTCCTTCATCACGTACCCCATGCCGGTCACGGTATGGATCAGCTTCTCACCGAAAGGCTTGTCCACCTTCTTACGGATCATGTTGATGTAGACGTCGACCACGTTGGTCTCCGTATCGAACAGGGTGTCCCAAACCTGCTCCAAGATCTCCATGCGGGTGGTGACCCTTCCCTTGCGCATCAGCAGAAAGCGAAGTAGTGAGTACTCCCGTGCGGTCAAGCGGATCTCTTGTCCGGCACGCTTCACTGAGCGCGCTTCGTGGTCGAGCGTAAGGTCTCCACAGACCAGGTGAGAACCGGATTCCCTTGACCCGCGGACCCGCCGCAGCAGAGCTTGGATGCGCGCCATCAATACGGACAGGTCGAAAGGCTTCGCGAGGTAGTCATCAGCACCGGCCTGCAAACTGCTCACCTGGTCCTCGACACCGTCCAGAGCTGTAAGCATCAGGATCGGCACGTGCGGCATGTCTTTGCGCAGTGAGCGGCACACTTCAAGGCCGCTTTTGCGGGGCACCATCCAGTCGAGCAGGATCACATCGTAAGCGTGTGTGCGCGCCAGTTGCTCCCCGTCCACGCCGTTGGTGGCCACATCCACAGCGAAGGCATGTGATTGAAGCTCCTTCGCAATGAAGGACGCCACCTTAGGCTCATCCTCAACGACCAATGCCCGCATGGGCCGAAGGTAGAACCCAAGGCCCCCGAGGTATGTCTTGAGTTACATGATCTCATCACCTTTTAATGTGGCCCTTAGCCTCTGCTTAGAAGGGTCGGGAAGCTTTGTGCCGCACTCGGGAGATCCCCCTTCTGCGCTGATCGACCATGCGAACATGAGCGAATTGAAGATCCCGAAGGACAGGCTGCAAGGCTTGAAGGAGAACTGGCAAACGGACCTGGTATCGGGTTTCATTGTATTCCTGATAGCCCTGCCGCTGTGCTTGGGGATCGCGTTGGCCTCGGGTGTGCCGCCCATGGCTGGCATCATTGCGGCGGTGGTCGGGGGCTTGATCGTGTCACAGATCAGCGGTAGCTATGTTACGATAAATGGGCCTGCTGCAGGGCTTATCGTAGTGATACTGGGAGCGGTGGAGAGTCTGGGCCATGGCGATCCGATGGCGGGTTACCGATCCATGTTGGCAGCAGTGGTCGTCTCAGGTGTCATCCTCTTCGTACTTGGCCGACTGAAGGCCGGGCGTTTGGGGGATATCTTCCCTTCCAGCGCGGTGCACGGCATGCTCGCGGCCATCGGTATCATCATCTTCTCCAAGCAGATCCATGTGGCGTTGGGTGTGAAGCCTTCAGCGAAAGAACCCTTGGAGCTCTTGTTGGAGATCCCGAAGAGCATCGGGCTGCTGAACCCGGAAGTGGCCTTCATCGGTCTGGTCAGTTTGTTGATCATGATCGTGCTGCCTGTGATCAAGAACAAGTACGTGAAGATGATCCCCGCTCCGATGGTAGTGGTCCTTGTCGGTATGGCCCTGGCCCACTACTTCGATCTCGAGCACGAGCACAAGTACCTCTTTCTGGACGGACATGAGTACACCTTGGGGCCCAAGTTCCTTGTGACATTGCCGGAACGCGTGCTCGATGGGGTCGTCTTCCCGGATTTCTCAAATGTGTTCAGCAAGGCTTTCGCTATGGCAGTGATCAGCATCACCTTGGTGCAAGGCATCGAGTCGCTCTTGAGCGCGAAAGCTGTGGACAAGCTGGACCCTTTCAAGCGTGAAAGCGACCTGAACAAGGACCTGAGCGCTGTTGGTGCTGGCAGCGCCCTTTCCGGGCTGATCGGCGGCCTACCCATGATCGCAGAGATCGTTCGTAGCAGCGCGAACGTGAACAACGGTGGGCGCACGCGTTGGTCGAATTTCTTCCACGGCCTGTTCCTGCTGGTGTTCGTAGCAGCATTCCCGACCTTGATCCATAGCATTCCACTGGCTTCGCTCGCAGCCATACTGATGTTCACCGGCTACCGGCTTGCGGCACCGCAGCACTTCAAACACACACTGCACATCGGCTCCGAACAGCTCGCCATCTTCATAACCACTTTGGTGATCACCCTGGCGACAGACCTGATCATTGGCGTGTTCAGTGGCATTCTCTTAAAGATCATCATTCATTTGTTCCGTGGCGCGCCCCTGCGTTCCCTCTTCCGCCCCAAGGTCAACGTTCACTACGAGGCCATCGTTGACCGATTCCAGGTCGACATCCACAATGTGGCCATTTTCAGCAACTACCTTTCCCTGAAGAGCCAGCTGGACCAGATCCCACCGGGCAAGGACGTACGCGTGAACTTCGACAACACAACGCTCGTTGATCACACGGTCATGGAACACCTGCACACTTACCAGGAACGCTACAACCGCGCAGGTGGCTCCATGGAGCTGGAGGAAATGGGACATCTGATCCCGCGATCACAACATCCGCTCTCCGCGCGCAAGGGCAAGAAGAAACCCGTGTACTAGACACGACCTTCGCGAACATGCATCTCAGGAAGATCCTTCCCGTCCTTGCCGGGCTGCTTTATTTGTCAACGACGGTTCGTGCCCAGCGCATAGCGGACCCGAACGCGAACCTGTGGATCTCACACTGGGGCGACCATCGTGTGAACCAGCATTGGAGTTTCCACACCGAAGCGCACATCCGCCGGGCTGATATGGGGGCCAACTGGCAGCAACTGCTTCTGCGTCCGGCCGTGAACTACCACTTGAATGACGAGGTGATGTTCACCCTTGGCTACAGTTACTATCACAACTACGCTTACGGGGCCTTTCCGATCAAGTTCGGCAACTGGGAGCATCACATTTTCCAGCAAGTACAGCTCACTCAGGTGATCGGGCGCACGAAGCTGGCCTACCGCTTCCGCATGGAAGAGCGGTTCATGGCGAAGTTGACCCCTTCGTTGGACGATCCCGTAGAAGGAATATTCGATTCCTACGTGTACCAGAGCCGGTTCCGTACGCGTGTGTGGCTGACCGTGCCTCTTGGAAAGCACCAGAAAGTGGAACCCGGCGTGTTCAATGCCAACTTTTACGATGAGTTGTTCTTGAACTTCGGTGATTCACAGCGTCTGGACTACATCAACCAGAACCGCCTGTCGGGGTTGCTGGGTTACCAGGCAAGCAAGCCCCTGAACGTGATGCTCGGCTACCTATACCAAGTGATCGAACGCCCCGGCGCTGCGAACGGAGCGGACCTGCTTGAATGCAACTCGACCGTGCACCTCGTGCTGGTGTACAACCTCGACCTGCGAAAGAAAGAAGCACCTTCGGCCCATTAGCGAACTGCTGAAAAGGTGAAGCCCGCCTTACAGGGCGGGCTTCGTAAATTCCCGATCTCTTCGCTTACGGGCTCGGACAGAGGCGTTTTTCTGCGCTTAGGCTCTTGTTCCTCCTGTGATCAGGGATGCGTTCTCCGGCTTACGGGCCGGTGTTTGATGGTTCAACGCAAAGGGCGTTCCGAAGGTTGCGTTCGTGGAAAAATTGTTCAGCCGTTATGGCCTTGTTGCAAGAACATCACGAACACGAAGGTCATCATGAAGTGGTGCACCAGTAGGAGCACCGTGGCCAGGGTCAGCACTTGCTTGCCGCTGCCGCCAAGCTCAGGGAACAACTTCTTGTTATTCACCGCGATGATGGGCAAGGGTACGGCGGCGAAAAGGAAGACCACGGCCAAAGCCTTGAAGAGGAAGGCATTGCCGAAGAACCCGAAGAACAGGTGTGCGTAGTAGAAGGCGAAGCCCAGGAAGGCCATTAGGCCCAACCGGACGAAGAGTCTGGCTTCAGCGACCATTTTTTGACGTGTTTCCATCTCTAAGACGCACCCTTTGAACGGGGTTGTGTCCGGGATGTTTCAATTTATTTCAGTGCTGATGGGTGGTTCAGGAGGCAACCCGTGCGCGCTCCCACCGTCGCCAAAGCCTCAGAACGGTCACCGTTCCGATGGTGGCACCGACGAGGAACAACGCCCACAGGAATCGTTCCGGGATATAGTCGCGCAGTTGATCCAAGGCTGGGCCATTGCCATTCACACTGAACGACCGGCGGTGCTCATCCCACACATGCGCCAGCGGCTCCTCTACGAACGTGTAGAGCATGATCATTGCAGCGCTGATGAACATCGTCCATTCCATACGCCTGATCGTCGCATCGGCTTCTAGGTCGCGTGCACGGAGGATCACCAGGCCAAGCAGGATCATGCCCAATGAGACGATCACCGGCGCGAGCACCGGCCCGACCCAAGGCACTGGTACGAGGAAGAGAATATCCCAGTCCAACAGCGTTGCCGGCCAGTTCAGGATCGCCTTGAGGAACACGTAGTAGAAGATGTCCCAGACACCGAAGCAATAGATGAACCAAGCGAAACGCTCCAAGGCACGGCGTGTGAGCAAGGCGCCCGGTGCCAGAAGCATCACCATGGTCGCCAATTCGCGAAACAGCTCCGTGATAGCGATGCGCCGATCGATCGGAGCCATCGGAAAGGTGAACTCCACTGGATAGTACAACGCTCGCAGATCGACGACCACGGCACTTTCCAGAAAAGCCATGGCGATGGCGTAAACCGTCATCCAAGGCAACAACTTTTTCCAATTGCGAACGGGCAAGCTCATGTGGCAACGTCTACGATGAGCCCTCGGTGATCGGAACCAGGGATGAAGAACGTACGACTCGCCACCACCGCAGCTCCAGGTGACACAAGGAGATGATCGATGGGGATCAGCGCGAGGCCGAACAGCGAGGGGAATGTGGGAGATGTGGAAGAAGTTCCTATGCGGAGACCGCTGTTCACGCACAGGCGCCACATCGCCTTGTCCCAGCCAACGGTGTTGAGGTCACCTACCACCACCGTCGGCATGGCATCACTTTTCACAATGGTGGACAACTGCTTCAACTGGGCATTGCGCCGACGATGATCGCTCCAAGAACCTGGAGAACTCGCATGCACACTGAACACTCGCACCGGACCTTTGCTTGAGCTGACCACCGCTTCGATCACTGGCGTGTCCTCCAGCACCAGCACGTTCAACCGTTCAACCGGCAGGCGACTGAACAAGGCGATCCCATAACAGTGGACACCGGGTACGATGCGATGGAATGGATAAGTCTGCCCAAGCTCTTGTTCCAGCACTTCCGCCCAAGCCTCGCTCACTTCTTGGAACGAGATCACATCCGCATCGCTCTCCAACGCAAGGCGCACCACTTCCGCATGTCTGCGGTTCGGCTGCAGCAGGTTCATCTGCGCCACGCGGAGAGAGGCATCCGTGCGTTGCCACACGGATGGGGCCACGGGCGCGTCCAACTGCAACAACACCATCAAGCAGGCCATGGCGGAAGCTGCTCCGGTCCAAGCTTGACGTCGCCATATGGCCCATGCCAGTATGATTACGAAGACCAGTACCCATTCAAGCAGGAATGCCCGGGCCAGCATTGGAAGGAAGGCATCGGGCGCAAAGGCCAGCCCTGTGGCCACCGTTAGGATCAAGGCCGCAACAAGTACATCACGGTCCTTTCGAATGAGCAGCTTCTTCATGCGTCGACGGGCTTCTCCTCCATGCGTCCTATCAAGATCCACACGCGCCACAGCGGTACCGCCCCAATGACCCCGAAGGAGGCGTCGACACAGCGCCAGAAGAAGGGGATCCCGCGCACCGGTGCCCAGAGAAAGGCCAGCGGCAACACCAGCAGACAGCACCAGAGGCCCCATTCGATCACCCACTTGTTCCGCACCGGGTCGCGCAGTGGACCGATGAAGGCCAACCCGATCACCACATGCGCGAACGCCAGCCAATCCGTACCATAGAACAGGAACGGATAGCGTTGTCCCACATCAGCGATGGCCAACGCCGCTTGTTCCGCCCAGCCATGCCAAGGGCCGCTCCAGGAACGTGTCAGGTCCGATAGCCAAGCCGTACCCCACTCCAGCGGCACCGCGGTAAGCCCGCTGAACCACAGGGCCACGATAAAGAACAAGAGCCAGTAGCGCACTTCGCGGCGTGCCCGATCGGTGTTGGTCATCAGTTCACTTGTGTTCTTCTGAACCTACGGCTGCCTCATCAACTGCCACGGCCTCTTCCACAGGCGCCACGACCGGACCCTCATCGACAACCGCCGTTGCTGTAACCCCATTGAGCCCTTGTTCAGTGCGTTCGTGTGGCTCGGGGAGGTGGGCAAGTCCTTTCGCCTTCAGCGCTTCGTATGTGCGCTGGTCGGCGAGCGTCCAGCTGCGCCAGTCCTGTACATGGAAACGTTCAAGGAATCGTTCCCGCTTGCGGTCCAGGTCCATGCGGAATGTGCTCGGATCGAGATGCTCCACCCAACGCACTCGGTTCTCCCGGTGATGGGCCATTTGGGCCTCAACCTTTGAAAGGTCGGCATAGAGCAGTGGTAGCACCTTATCGCTCATGGCGAGGTAGTTGTCCACATCGATCTCGCCCTGGTTCCAATGCGCGAGGTTGAAGCGTACGATCAGTCCGTCCCAATTCACGGTGGTGAGACAGACCATGACCACGAAAGCCGCCCAACCATTCACACGCAGCAAGT
>JADZGG010000243.1 GCA_020854015.1 Flavobacteriales bacterium | reverse complement strand
GTCTGGGTTCATTGCCGAAGGGAATGCGAACCACGGATGGACACGGATGAACACAGATGATGATGACCCGTGCGCATCGGCGAACTCCTTATCCGTGTCTATCCGTGTTCATCAGTGGTTTTTCGGGAAGCGCGCTGGGTGGCGTTCAGCCCGTCGATCTGTTTCTTGAGGTCGGGCAGGTTGCGGAACAGCACGTAGCTGCGCTTGTAATCGCCGATGGCGAAGGCGGGGCTGCCCTGCACGATGGCATCGTCCGGGATGTTGGAACCGATGCCGCTCTGCGCCGCCACCTTCACACGGTCGCCGATGGTGAGGTGGCCGGCGATGCCGACCTGCCCGCCGATCATGCAGTACTTGCCGATGCGGCTGCTGCCCGCGATGCCGGTCTGGCTCACCACCACGGTGTGTTCGCCGATCTCCGCGTTGTGGCCCACCTGGATCAGGTTGTCCAGCTTGGCGCCCTTGCGGATGTAGGTGCTGCCCAGGGTGGCGCGGTCAATGGTGCAGTTGGCGCCGATCTCCACGTCGTCCTCGATCACCACGTTGCCGTTCTGGGGGATCTTCTCTTGCTCACCCTTGGCGTTGATGGTGAAGCCGAAGCCGTCCGCACCGATCACGGTGCCGCTGTGGATGATGCAATGGGCGCCGATCACGCTCTTGCTGTAAACGGCCACGTTGGCGTGGATGCGGGTGCCGTCGCCGATGCGCACGCCGTCGCCGATGGTGCAGTTGGGCAGGATCTTCACGCGGTCGCCGATCACCACGCCATCGCCCACGTGGGTGAAGGTGCCGATGTACACATCCTTGCCGATGGTGGCCTTGGGACTGATGTAGCTGGGTTGCTCGTAGCCCTTCTTCTCGTACTGGTGGGCGTCGTGCATCTCCAGCAACTTGCTGAAGGCCGCGCGCGGGTCGCTCACCCGGATCAGGGTGACGTGCTTGGGGATGGGCCGTGTGGCGGTGAAGCCCTTCTCCACAATGACCACGCTGGCGGCGGTGGTGTAGAGGTATTCGGTGTACTTGGGGTTCGAGAGGAAGCCGAGCATGCCCAATTTGCCCTCTTCGATCTTGCACACGTCGAACACCAGCACCTGCGCGTTGCCGTCCACTTCCCCGTGGAGGAATTCAGCGATCTGTCCGGCGGAGAACTGCATGTGGGCCTGCCCGCCAAGGGCGGGAGCGCGAAGATAGCCAGCCCGGAATTGCGGCAGCGGAGCTTTCTTCCTCGTGGTTCAGGCGCAGGAGCAGGGGCAGTGGCAGTGGCAGGAGGCAGAGTTCTCGGCAGCGGAGCCTTTGCCTGTAGCGGGCAGGAGGCAGGTGCAGTGGGCAGTCGCTTTTCGGCAGCGGAGCTTTCTCCGTCCCGGGCCACGAGCTACGAGCCGCGAGCCACGGGCTTGTTCACGGCAGCAAGCCTCTATCCGTATCCGTGTTCATCCGTGTCCATCCGTGGTTGAACCCTGGGCGGTGGCGAGCCCGCGAGCCTTACAGTATCTGCGTCCTCTGCGTCATCTGTGGTTCTCGGCAGCGGAGCTTTCTTCCTCCGGGTTCAGGGGCAGAGCAGGAGCAGGGGCAGGAGGCAGAGTTCGCGGCAGCAAGCCCTATTCAGTATCCGTGTGGATCCGTGGTTGAACCCTCGGCAGTGGCGAGCCCGCGAGCCTTCCAGCATCTGCGTCCTCTGCGTCATCTGTGGTTCAGCTCTCAGCGGACCTCCACGACCTTCTCCACCACCTTCACGCTATCGGTCATCTCTACCTTCACTTCGAGCTTGTCGCCGTGGCGGCTTACCTGCACGGTGCCTCCGTCAATGGCCACGGTGGTGTCGCCTTGGAAGTTGGCGGCGGTGAGCTTCTCCACGATGGCGTCCGCACGATCCGCTCCGCCTTTGCCAGGGTGGCAGCAGGCGCCTTTGCCGTGGCCCATGCCTTCACCCATGCCATGGCCCATGCCCTTGCAGCAGGCGCCGCCCATTTTGTGGTCGCAATCGGCCATTTCGCATTTGCCTTCGCCACTACAGCAGGCGCCACCGTGTTCGCACATGCTCTTGCCGTGGCATTCAGCACCACCTTTCTTGCAGCTCATGCCGGCCTCGCAATGCCCACGGTCACGTCCGCCGCCACAGCAGTTGCGGCCGAGCAGGAAACCGACGGCTCCGAAGAGCAGGCTGAACACGAGGATCTTGAGCCAGGGATTGTTCATGGGAAGGGGGTATCGGGGTGTGCGGTGAGTGGAAAGGGCGAAACTACTGGTCGGTGGATCAAGGTGCCATGGGCACGGCAACGCGCACTTGGTCCCAGGTCAGCGTCAGCGCCAGCGGCTCCGGTTGGAAGGCGATGGTGAACAGCTCGGTCACGGTGTTCAACTGCTCCACGGGAACCTCTACACGCACCGCATCTTCCGCAGCTTCGCGACTGGCATTCGTGTTCCAGTCCACGCCCCAGGGGTACATCTTCTTGTTGAAGATCACCGTCCATTGCTCGGGTCCGGGGATGGTCCACAACGTGTACTTGCCCGCGGGCAACACCTTGCCGCCGATGGTCAGGTCCCTGTTCGTGGTGAAGGTCGTGGCCTCGTTCGCGCCAGTGCGCCACACCTTGTCAAAGGGCACCAGACCGCCGAAGATCTCGCGGCCTTTCTTGCCGGGCCGGTTGTAGAACACCTCCATGTCCAGGCCGCCCTGGCTGTACACCACGGTTTCCTCCGGGCTCGCCTTCTTCGTGTTGTACTGCATGTACTTGAAGCCAGCGAAGCCTAGGATGAGCAGGCTGCCGATGATGATCAGGAACCACTTGAGGAATTTCATAAGCCGGTGTGTTGGTGGGTCGAAGGTAGGTGGGTGTGGGCATGCGCCCAATGCTCATGTGCCCATGCGACCATGTGCCCATGGAGCGGAGCGCTTCGATCCATCCCCGCGCCCGACCGACGGGAGGACCAGCGAGGGGGTGGAGGGGGAGCCGGCATGCGCTCCGCTTCCTCGCCTCAGCCCCGGAACACCGTAGTGCTGTTCGCCTGTGCGGTTGGCGTTACCACCAGGTCGTTCACGCAGACGTGTGCAGGAAGCGTGGTCACGTAGAACACGAGCTCGGCGATGTCCTCGGGGCGTAAGGGCTGAAGTCCTTGGTAAACCTGCTTCGCACGGGACTCATCGCCTTCGAAGCGCACCACGCTGAACTCCGTCTCTGCCATGCCGGGCGCCACTTGCGTCACCTTGATGCCGTAAGGGAGCAGGTCCTGCCGGAAGCCTTTGGTGAGCGCATCCACCGCGTGCTTGCTGGCGCAGTAGACGTTGCCCTTGGGGTACACCTCCTTACCGGCCGTGCTGCCGATGTTGATGATGTGGCCGGCCTTCCGCGCGATCATGCCGGGGATCACCGCCCGCGTCACGTAGAGCAGGCCCTTCACGTTGGTGTCCAACATCTTCTCCCAATCGTCCAGCTTTCCATCCTGGATCGGGTCCAGCCCTGCGGCCAGTCCGGCGTTGTTCACCAGCACGTCGATGGTGCTCCATTCCGGCGGCAGTGAGGCGATGGCCTTCTCCACTTCGAGCTGGTCGCGCACATCGAAGTGCAGGCAGTGCACGCGGTCGTGTGTGTCCATGTTCCCGTAGAGGCCTTCGAGCTCACGTTGCAAGGCATCGAGCCGTTCCTTGCGGCGGCCGCTGATGATCACGTGGTGTCCTTCAGCCGCAAAGCGACGGGCCGTGGCTTCGCCGAAGCCGCTGGTGGCGCCGGTGATGAGGATGGTCTTGGGCATGGATCGTTCGCGAACGCTGGTCGTGCTGGCGCGGGTACGAAGATCGGTGCGGACAACGCATGCCGGTCACGATCGACGAGCTGGTTCGAAAGCCGCTCGTGTTCCACTATTCAGGAAGCCTCCCGCTTTTCAGGGATAGGAGAATCGCTTGGTGAACGTGCCTGCGCCTGTTCGGCCTTGCAACAGGTAAATGCCGGAGGGCGACCGTTCCATATCGAATTGCCAGGTATCGCCCGTTACCCAGGCTCGGTGAACAAGGCGTCCATTGACATCCAGAAGGCACAGCTCGATGGGCTCCGCAGCACCGGGTCGGTTCAGTTGCAGCGTTGTGCCCTGCATGGTGAGGTATGGAGCAGCGAGCAAGGATGCAGTCTCCACTCCCGTCGCACTTGTGCGCGGCGTGAAGCGGTACACCGTGTTGGCCTCCGGGAAACCCAGGAAAGCATCGAAGTCGAAGTTGGCGGTGCTGTCCACCATCAGTGCGTCCGGCATGCCTTCCAACCAGATCTTCTCGTAGCAGGTGGAGAAGGTGTTGGGTGAATGGAAGATCCCGCAATTCGGTCCGTTGCTGTTCGTGAACAGCTGGCCGCTTCCGCTGTTGGGGCCGATGTGGATGGTGATGATGCCGGTGGCTTGCTCGAGGTGCACCTGCCAGCTGGCGAAGTTCTGCGCTGGTCCGTTGCTCAGGTGCCATCGGTGCCATTCCGCTTTCAGCGTCCGTGCGCCAGGGGTGCCGCTCAGCGTATAGCGTACATCACTGTTCTGATCGTGGATCTCGAGGGTGGTGAACAAGCCATCAACGATGATCAACGAACTGTCGTCGTCCACGCGCAGGAATCCGTTGGCGCCGAGGTGCAAGGGGTGGTCGTCATCCACCGGGAAGGGCACGCCGAAGAGCTGGAAAAGCTCACCGTCCACTTCATTGATCCGGTCCAGACCGGTGGTGTCGAACGAGCACGATGTAGCGTTCACCAATGGCTGATAGGGCGCAGCGGTCTCCGTGAAGGAGTAGCTCAGTTGCCCGAACAGTTGCGGTGTGTGAGCGATCAAGATCGCGGTGAGCACATGGGCAGGAAGGAGAGGATGTGTACGCATTTGGTGGGTACGTCCATTCGAGGACGCAGCGCAAGGTGTTGGCGGGGCGCACACGCTTCGCCCCGGTCCGTTAGCGGCCGTTGGGAACGGGTTGGGCCGTGGATGTCAAGAGGGCTACCCAACGAGCGATCAAGGAGATGAGCTCCGTTGCTCCGAAGCGAGAACACTGGATCGCCGATCCGATCCCGAATTGCCGTGAAGCCGCTGCAGGGGGCCGTGATGCGGAAGGTCTTGGGCATGGTACGAAGCTCGCGGGCATGCCCATGCGCTTAGGCGCCCATGCCCCCGAACGCACCCCGCCCCGGTCATCACCTTCGCGGGGAAGGCAACGCCGGGGCGGTTGCTTTGAAGAAGGGTCGGAGGTTTCCGAACACGTCCGCAGCACTAGGCCGCTTTCGCTGTTACGATCTCGCTCGCGGGGCCTTCGCCAATGCGGCCCAGGGCCGCCACGCGGAACGAGAAGAACTTGTTCGCCTCCAGGTCGGTCACTTCGAACTTCGTGCGGCTGCATACACCCACTACGGTCCACTTACCACCGTCGGCCAGATCGCCATCGCACATGTACACCTGGTACATGCGGGCGCCTTGCACACTGTCCCAGCGTAGGTCGATCCGACCCAGGTAGCTGCTCATGCGTGCGCTTAGCTCAACAGGGGCGTTCAGTTTCTCCGTAGGCTCGGGCGTTTTCGCCAGTTCGAAGCCACTGCTAACGGCTTTGTTCACGTCGCCGCCGGCTACGCTGTTCACGTAACGGGCCATCTTCGTGAGCAGGTCGCGCAGGTTCTTCACCGACTGGTTCTTCTTGGCGATGTCCGCATGTGCACCGCTCTCTGCGGCCGAAAGAGCGGCCACCAGTTCGGTACGCGCAGCGGTCAGTTCCACCAAGGTGGGGCTCGGTGTCGGGAAATTCGCATTCCCCGTCATCTTGCTCTCCACGTACTCGCTCTTGTTCACCACTTGTGCGGCTTTCAAGTTGCTAAGTCCGGCTTTGATCAGTTTCATCTGTTTGCTCGTGTTGGTTATCCGTGGGTTCCTGGTCCTTTGGTCGACGTTCGCCTCGGCGGTTCCATGTTGTGGAGGTGGCGCTGGCTGGGTAGCGAATCGGTAAGCCCCCTTGGTGCGTTGCACCCTCATTTGCTGTTGATGGCCTCGGAACGCGCTACAGCCCTTGTCAGCAGAGGACATCAAGCGAACAGGAATATTCCGGATTTAACACATCAGCTCCGCAACTCCCCTGTTCGAGCGCCCGGACCAAGGGCCTTGCCGATCGCTTTTCCTGCCCATGCGGATCAATTTCATGCCCGTGAATGCCGCGTACATGATCATGAATGCCGTTCACACGATCGCGAATGCCGCGTTCACGATCGTGAATACCACGAACATGCGCATGAATGCAACGCTCACGCTCGTGACTGCCAGGAACATGCGCATGAATGCCGTTCGCATGTCCGTGATCGCTGTGTTCACGAGCATGAATGCTGAGCACATGCGCGTGGGATCCGTTCGCATGCGCGTGAATGCCGTTCGCATGTCCGTGATCGCGGGGCACCTGCCCGTGAATGCCGCTTGCATGTCCGTGAACGCCGCGCACCTGTCCATGCAGGCGGTACGTACAGCCGTTTTTTCGGCCGGAAAGGCTGGTCCCGTGCGGCCTGTGCACCAGTTCAACTATTCGTCAAACTACCTATTTCCGGGTATGGTGGGAGTGGTGCGCCTGCTGAACCTTCGTATCCCATGTGCCTCAAAGCCGTGGGTGTGGAACTTGCGCACATGCAGGGCTGCAAGCCGCTGCTACAGCTGTGCATTTGCTGCGATGGGCAGCTCGTGTACCGCGCCACACCCTACCGGGCCCAGCTGCCTTCACCCACCCCTTTGTTGCCTGAGCAGCGTGCCCTGCTGGCGTGCGATAAGCGCCGCCGGGGCGAGCGCCGCCCCCGCCGCCTGGTGCTGGGCCGATGCCACCGCTACCCGTATCACTTCTACAGCTGCCCCTTGCCGCGCCCCGGCCTCCACCTGCCACACGGCTGTTTGCACGGCCACCTCGCCTTGGAGCTCTGGGTGGACTGTCGCCAGCCCCTTTACAGCCACCCCCCGCTTTTTTACCTGCGCGGCAGCGACCCCGTTACCCACCCCTTCGGCCCCCGCACGCTCTGGGTGGCCCACACCCACTGGAGCCCCGCCACCCTCTGGGCGCCCCTGCCACCCGTGGTGGCGGAAAGCCCATGCGGGTGTGTCCTTACGGCGCGGTTGGAGTTCTGAGGTGCGTTGGTCGCCGCTCGTTGTTCGTGCTCCTTGGTGGGGCAGCGTGCAACGTTGTCCGTTATTCGTGCTCCTTGGCGGGCTAGGTGCATCGTTGTTCGTTGCTCGTTGTTCGTGGCGCTCAGAGTAACCTATCGGAAGTAGCATCACGTGCAAGGCGTTCCGAACAACCATCAACGATGCACGGCATCACGAATAGGCAAGGAGGGCGAAGGAGCGCCCGACCACACGAATTGAAAAATTGGGCGAAGGCTCGTGAGCTCTTGCTCAGTTGTTCGTTGTCCGTTGTTCGTGTTGCTCTGAGTAACCTTATTGGAAGCAAGGGCCGTTTGGCTCAGAAGCCACCGCCATGATCCCACAAGAGCGAAGTGCGGGCGACGGAACCTTCTACCTCAGGGGCCCTTTGTAGACCCTGAGGGAAAACAGGACGCACGGCAACGTCACAAGGCCATCTGCTTGCTCACTGTCCGCATTTGTTCGGCAGCGCCACCAACAACGAAGGCGCCCCAAGGGGCGCCTTCGCTGGCTTTCACCGCACATGCGCTTCGCTTAGCGATGCGTCGGTCTGATCCCGGATCAGTTCGCCGGTGCCGGTGGTAGGATCACCTTGTCGATCACATGCACGATCCCGTTGCTCGCAGGTACGCTCGCCACGATCGTAGCCTCATTGATCATCACTTTTCCGTCCTTCACCGTGATCTTGGCGTTGCTTCCGTTCACCATGCCCAACGATTGTCCGTCACGCAGCATATCGGCCTTGAATACGCCTACGGCCACGTGGTATTGCAGAATGTCCTGCAGATCACCCTTCTTCTCTGGCTTCAGCAGTCCTTCTACCGTTCCGGCAGGCAAGGCGTTGAACGCAGCGTTGGTGGGCGCGAAAACGGTGAAGGGGCCGGCGTTGCTGAGCGCATCAACGAGCTCAGCGGCTTTTACGGCCGCAACCAATGTGGTGTGATCAGCGGACCCAACGGCGATACCGACCACGTTTTTCTGTGAGCGGTCGTCCTGGACCGTGGACTGACCACCGTCCGGAGCAGCCCCGGTGGAGGGGGTGGCAGCCGAAGCGTCCCCTTCGCTGGGGCTTCCGCCGCAGGCGAACAGCAGGATCGAAGCGAGCAACATTATGGGCCAACGATGGACGCGGTAGGTGGTCATGGGTTCGGTTCTTATGTCGGACCAAGATGTCCGGAAATAGCGGTTCGGCAGATGATCATCCTCAGTTGGAACGATGACGATCGTCACAGGTCCTTCCGCGTGAACACGCGTGTTGCGGCCCAAGCGGGCACTTGTATCCAAAGCAACAAGGCCACAAGGGAAACGAACATTCCGCCCGAACTCCCGAAGAATTGCTGGTACACCGCACCGGTGTAGCCGAGCAGGGCGGCCAGGTCGATCTTCAGCATGATCAGGATGCGTGCCAGATCGATCGGGTCAAGGGCGGCCAAGGGAACGATCACCGGCTCAATGGGTCGGTCGCTGAAACTGAACATGAGCCATAGCAGCAACGAATCGTAAACGAGCACCATGAAGACCCAGGTCGCCAGTCCGATGCCGACAGCCTTTGCGCGATCGCGTTGGCGTACGGCGATGAGCATCCCCAGCGCGCAGAACACCAGGGTGAGGGCCGCGCTGGTGAGCAGCAAGGTCCAAGCGATGGGGCCTGGCGCATAAGCGAATACCGGAAGGCCAACGCCGAACAAGAAGGAAAGGAGCAGGGCCGTGCTCACCGCCATGAACTGCGCGCGTATGATGCTTTGCCGGCGCATGGGTTGCACGGCCAGCAGCACGGTGAACTCATACTGGTTGTAGAAGTAGATGATGGTGAACACCAGTGCAAGCAGGGGGATGAGCGCCAGCACGACCTGTGTGAGGCTGATGAGCGCTTTGGTATTGTCGGCCTCCAGCATGAAAAGCCCTACCGTTACCAGCAGCAGCAACAGCGCGTAGCCGATCGCAAAGCGGTTGCGGGCCAGGTCCAGGAGGGTGTACTTATAGACTTTCCACATGGAGCTGGGGCAGTTGAGCGAGGTACTTGGGTAGGGCGGTGGCGAGCGCTGCTTCGCCGGTCACATCGGTGATGGCACCCGGTGGCAGTGAGAAGCGCAAGTGTCCATCCTGCAGGTAGGCCACACGATCACCGAGGCGCTGCACCTCTTCCATGATGTGCGACGTGATCAGGACGGTGGCCCCTTCGTGCTTGGCACGCACCACCGCATCGAGCACGATGGCTGCGCTCACGGGATCGAGGCCGGCGGTGGGTTCATCGAGCACCAGGATGTTCGGGCGGTAGCGGAAGGCAAGCACCGCGCTCACCCTCTGGCGCATGCCACCGCTCAGGGTACCGACGCGCTTGGCGAGCAGTGCTTCCACATTGAGCAGCTTGATCAGTCGGTCGTCGGTGTCGCTGGTCTTCGCATCGCGGATGTCGTTCATCATCCGCAGCAATTGGTCCACCGTCAGTTCGCGCGGGAACTCGGCAAGCTGCGGCATGTAACCGATCGAAACACGGTAGGCGGGGTCGTTGCTCACGGGCATGCCGTTCACGTGCATGGACCCGGTGGTCGGCTTCACGAGACCCAGCAGACACTTGATGAGCGTGGTCTTTCCCGAGCCGTTCGGACCGATCACCATCACCACTTCACCTTCCGGAAAACGGGCGTTCACGCCCTGCAAGGCCCACTGCTTGCCATACTGTTTGCCAAGGTCTTCAAAGGCGATCCTATCCATGAGGTTCAGTCGTTCAATGAATGGAATGACCATTGAACCGCCACCACGAAAGAAGGGCCATCAAACTTGCGCAAAGCGACAACGGGAACGCTGTTCGCTGCCCGCGCTCCAACTCCGCTCGCTGGATCGTCCGTGATTCCGGTCCCTGGGGCGGGTGCAGCAATGGAGCGGTGTCTTGCAAGGTCGCAGGAGTGAGCGTGGGCACCAAACGCTCGCTCTGGTCCAACAGGTTCACCATCAAGCTGCGCGAGAGCACCATGGCGTAGGGCATGCGCTCGGTCACCAGCGCGAACACGCTCAACGGGCGATGCGGCACATCGCCTTTGCCGTCGCGGTCCAGGTCATAGCCCCGGTAGCGGTCCCAGTAGTTGCCCCTCAAGGTGCTCAGGACCAGGTCGCCGTTGGTGG
Source organism: Flavobacteriales bacterium (assembly GCA_020854015.1). Taxonomy (GTDB): domain Bacteria; phylum Bacteroidota; class Bacteroidia; order Flavobacteriales_F; family PHOS-HE28; genus PHOS-HE28. Next base: position 5,922 of record JADZGG010000243.1, on the reverse strand, counting down.
TCATGTCGAAGGTGTTCCCGCTGAAACTGTTCCCTTCGAATACGGCGGCCGTGCTGTTCGCGAAGAGCTTCACCGCCCAGCCGTTCGCGACGAACCGGTTGTTGCTCACCGTGGCGCGGTTGCAACCGTCCATCAAGACGCCCACGGTATTGTCCGCGAACGTGTTGCGGGCGATGTGTGCATCGTTGATCTCCTTCAGCAGCAAGCCGTACGAGCTGGCGCCCCGGTTGTGTTCGAACCGGTTGTCGGTCATGGTCACTTCGTGGGTGAACATCACGGCAACGCCCGCACCGTTGTCGTGGAAGAGGTTGTGGGTGTAACTGTCGCGGTGGCTGAACATGAAGTGCAACCCATAGCGCGCGTTGTACGCCGTGGTGTTGTTGCCCACGTGCGAATCGGTAACGAACTCCAGATAGATGCCGTCCCGGTGATGTTCGGCCGTGTTGCGCAGCACGTCCACATGGCTGCATTTCCAAAGGTGAATGCCGTTCGCACGCCGGTTCTCGTCCGCCGTGGAGTCTCCGATCACGCGATTGTCCGCCACCAGTGCGCGGGTGACACTGCTGAGGTAGATGCCGAAGAAGCACGACTCCACACGGTTACCGATGATCCGGACATCGCTCACGCTCGTGCATTTGATGCCCGCATTGTCGTTCATGTCGCTCACCAAGGTTCCGCGCACCACCAAGCCTTGTATGGTCACGTGCGGCGCCGCTACCACCAGCACCTCGCCCGCGCCGCCGCCGTCGATCACCGGCCAGTTTTGGCCCAACAACACGACCGCACGGTCAATGGTGATGGCCCCCTCGTTGTAGGTACCCCCGTGGATGATGATCGTATCGCAGCCGTTGGTTGAGGCGAGCGCTTGCCTGATGCTTCCATGACCGGGCCGCACATCGCACACACTGGCGCCAACCAAGCCGGTGCAGGTTGCCAGAACGAGAAGGAGAGCGCCACGGAACATGAGCTATTCGGTGGTCAGTCGCGTTCGCGCCCCCGTCCAATCCAGTTCCTCACCGTGGTGAACAGCATCCGCTGCTGTCCGGTCGGCCTCCTTGACGAAGGCTGCGACATTGCCGTTCATTGGGCTCTTCAGCGACGTGGCCGCGAGGTAGAATGCCGTGGTGGCATCGATCAGCGTACCTGGATGCGCATGGTCGCTCACCCACCAGCCACGTACCTGCTCTTCGGCAATGCGGCCATCGGCCACCTGTTGCACCATGCATTCCGGTGAATCGAACGCATACGTGCGCCCTTGTAGGGTGACGATCGCAGCGGCGAATTGATGGTCCATCACGTTCATGCGGCAGTATGCGCATTCGGCCTTGCCGTAGTCGATGGCTGGTTGTTCAGGGGTGTTGCATGCGCTGCTGAAGCCAGCGACCAGGATCACCACAGCGGCCATGGCGAGCGGTGTTGCTCCAGAAACGTCCGCCTTCGTAGGCGTTGGCAACTTACCGGGCCAGCGCCATTCAACGAACCAGATGATGCAGGCCAGCGTGATCACACCGAAGAGGATCCAGCCACCAGTGTCGGGCAGTGACCAGGCATCGAAGTTCAACAGCTTCTTGTGGCCGAAGAGCGGCGGCTGGTACGCCATGCCTTCCACCTGTATCGCGGCGTGCGGATCAAGGTCGTGGCCGTACTTGTAACCCCAGGCGAACATGTCCCACATGGCCCAGATCACGAAGGCGAACAGCGCCATCAGCCAGGTGAACAACGCGCCGCGACGGCCGTTCGCCGCTGCCACTAGGCCCCAACCGACCAGCAGATAGAAGGCGTATTTCATGATGGCGAACTCCGGGAACATGTCGTTCTCGATGGTGGCCATGCCGATGTAGTGGTTCAGCCCGTTGATCTTCTGAACGTCCCCGTCGAAACGGTCGTGGTAGATCTGCAGGAACAGTCCCTCGGGATACTGCGGTGCCATCAGGTCAATGCGCCAGATGGGCACCGTGAGCAAGCCGCCCAACATGAGCGCTGCAACAGCGATCAGGATCCTGTTGATGGGGCGGAGGTGCGTGTGTGGCATGGTCGGTCGCTCTTTGGTAGAACAGAACGCCGGTGGGGTGCTGCACCCACCGGCGTCCTTCAGATCTTGCTGACTGTCTCGCTGGGTGCCATCTAGGAACCTGCGTCCACGGAACGGGTCTCCGCTTTCAGCTCCACACTGCTGCCGGCCGGCGATACGCGCAGGTACCCCTGCATTTCCTGGTGCAGCGCACTACAGAAGTCCGTGCAGTAGAACGGCACCACACCGATCTGGTCAGGTACCCACTTCAACGTCTGCGTCTCGCCCGGCATGATCAACAACTCCGCCGTAGCACCGCCCTTGACCGCGAATCCGTGCGGTACGTCCCAGTCCTGCTCCAAGTTGGTCACATGGAAATAGACCTCATCTCCCAGCTTCACGCCTTCCACGTTGTCAGGCGTGAAGTGTGAGCGGATGGTGGTCATCCAGATGTGGACCTCCTTGCCTTTGCGTTCGATCCTCGTTTCCTTCTCACCTTTCGCCAGGTACGGGTGCTTGTTCTTGTTGATGTCGAAGAACTTCACTTCGCGCGGCTTCACCAGTTCGGCGGGCAGGGCTTGTGCGTAGTGCGGTTCTCCGATCGTGGGGAAGTCCAGAAGCAGTTCCATCTTGTCGCCATCGATGCTGAAGAGCTGAGCGCTCTGTGCCAGTTCTGGTCCTGTTGGAAGGTATCGGTCCTTGGTGATCTTATTGTAGGCGATCACATACTTGCCCCAAGGCTTCTTGCTGTCGCCGCCGGGCACACACAGGTGGCCGATGCTGTAGTAGGTGGGCACACGGTCCACAGGCTCCAAGGTCTCCAGGCTCCACTTCACGATCTCGCTGCTCACGAAGAAGCTCGTGTAGGCGAATCCCTTATCGTCGAACTCGGTGTGGAGTGGACCAAGGCCGGGCTTCTTCACCTCGCCCTTGATCACGCTTTGGTACTTCAACACGGGGATCCCAGCGAAATCACCTTCCACGTCGTTCTTCGCGATGGCCTCTTGGATCTTGCTGAATTGGAACACGGGGATCAGCGCGGCCAACTTACCGCTGCCTACGATGTATTGGCCTGTGGGGTCCACATCACAACCGTGTGGCGACTTTGGGCAGGGCATGAAGTACACGATGTCCTTCAGCTCACGCGGGTCCAGCTGCAACACCTCTTTCATGATGGTGCTTTCGCCGCTATGCGTCTCCTCGTTCCACCAGTTGCTGTAATACTCCACTGGCACCTTGCGGCCTTTGCCTTCCTTGGCATACTGCTCCGCCTTCTTCCAGTTCACTGCCATTATGAAGTCCTTGTCGCGCTGGCTCGCGTTCACCTCCATAAGGCTGTATGCCTGCTCGCTGTTGTAGCAGCTGAAGAAGAACCATCCCTCACTAGGTCCTTTGCCTGCATGTGACAGGTCGAAGTCCATGCCAGGGGTGATGATCTGGAACGCGATGGACAGCTTCCCCGACTCAGGTTCCGGATGGATGAAGCTCACCGTGCCCTTGAAGTTCTCGCGGTAGCTCTCGATCGGCACGTCGCGCTCTGCGTCGGCACCCATCGGGATGCTGAAACGCGTGCCCGCCACCACATATTCGCTGTTGCCCGTGGTGAACGGAGAGCTGTGGTTACCTGCGCAGTTCGGGATCTCGATGATGCTCTTGGTGCGGAATGTGCCCAGGTCCACCAAGGCGATGCGCGGCGTGTTGTTGCCGTTGATGAAGCACCACTTTCCATCGGGTATCCCGTTCGTTTGGGACAGCTCCGGATGGTGCGAATCATCCCAGGGTATGAAACCGTGCGTCGTGGTCAACATCGGCTTGGTCTCCTCGCTGTAGCCCCATCCGCTCTGCGGATCCTGGGAGAACACCGGGATGTGGCGCAAGAGACGTCCGCTCGGTATGCCGTAAACGCTCATCTGGCCGCTGAAGCCGCCGCTCACGAAGTTGTAGAACTCATCGTACGCTCCGGGTCGCACGTAGACCTTGGACGCGGCATCGCCCTGCACTACGGCCTGCGTGGTAGTGGGTCGGCAACCCTGTAGTGTGTTCAGGACGAGAAGGGCCCCCAACGCCGCAAAGTGGAACAGCGACGTGGTCCTGATTGAATGTTTCATCGTGGTTCGGTTTGGTTCTGGTCAGTGCTTCAAAGCGTGCGCATGAACTCCAGCACTTCACGTGCTTCGTCATGGCTCAGGTTCTGGTTGGGCATGCGCACGAGACATTCCTCAAGCATTTTCTGCGCTTCGGCGTCGGTCTCCAACATCGCGTCGGTGTGCACGATCATGTTCATGATCCACTCCGGCTTACGTTTCGTGGTCAATCCCTTCCACCCGGGCCCTACTATCCGGTTCTCACCAGTGCTGTGGCATGCCTGGCACTTCACATCGTAGGTGGTCTTTCCCTTCTCCTTCATCGCCGGGTCAATATCACCCAGCTTCAGGTCGGCTTCCGTGAACAGCGCCACATGCGGTGTTGCTGCTTCGTTCGCTGTAGCCACCGGGGTCTCGGGAGCAGGTGGCGTATAGGATGGTGCAGTATCACCGCCGCCACAGGCCATCAAGCTCAAGAGTGCCGCTCCGCTAAGTGCTCGCAGGGTTGTTCCGATCGTTCTCATGGGGAGGGGTGTTCGTTCGCTTTTGAGAGGTGATGATGTGCGCTCCGTTCGAGTTCTGCTGGAGCGTGACAAAAATCATCGGATAGTTCTGTCCGATATATGACGTTTGTCATCTTCAACAGAGTTATCCACGATGGCCCGTACAGCGTCCACACATCAAGATCGCCACGCCCCCCGCGACCTGCGACGCTGGTTCGCGGTCGCCTTGCTCAACCTCGCCATTGCGGCCGCGATCGGTTGCGTGCTTCGCAGCATCTACCTCGTCGAGATCCCCCACGTGCACTTCAAACCCTTGCTGCACGCCCACTCCCATGTGGCCATGCTCGGTTGGATCTTCATCGCGCTCATGGTATTCCTGTTGGAAGACCTCGATCGCGATCCCGCACGCCGTTGGCACCGAACCTTCCTCTTCGGGGCCCAGGTGGCGGTGGTGGGCATGCTCCTCAGTTTTCCGGTGAAAGGCTACGGCGTGGTGTCCATCGCCTTCACCACCCTGCACATGCTGATGTCGTACGTCCTCGCTGTCTTCGCATGGCAGGGCACAAGCCATTGGGTGCCCGCAGGCAGCCGCCGCTTGGTGCGGATCGCCATCATCATGCAACTGCTCTCCACGCTCGGCGTCTGGGCCATGGCACCCATCCTTGCCAGCGGCCTGTTCGGAACGGAGTTGTATTACTGGAGCATCCAGTTCTTCCTCCACTTCCAATTCAACGGCTGGTTCTGGTTCGCTGCGCTCGCCCTCTGGAGCCGTTGGGCTGAAACGCACGGCGCCGTCCAATTGCTGGATCCTTTTACCATCCGCCTCTGGCTGGTCAGCGCCGTGCTCACCTTCGCCCTCGCCATCGCGTGGAGCGAACGTCACTGGCCCATCATCGCCATCAACTCCCTAGGGGTGCTCCTGCAACTCTGGGCAGGTTGGCGCACTGCACTGGCCATACGCCACACCCAACGGATGCTCTTTTCGAAAGCGCCGCTCTGGGCTTGGCGCTGCGTTACCTATGCCCTCATTTTCATGGGCCTCAAGGTGCTGATGCAGACCGTAGTGGCTGTGCCTCAGGTCGCGGTCATCGCCCTCACCATCCGGAATTACGTCATCGGCTTCATACACCTCAACATGCTCGGCGCTATCAGCATGATGCTCTTCGCCATGGCCCTGCTGCGCGGCTGGTTCGTTTCCACCGACCGTCTCGTACGCATCGGTCTGTCCCTCTTCACTGGCGGTGTGCTCCTGAGCGAAGCGGCGCTTTTCGTCCAAGGCACGCTCTTTTGGCTCGGCTGGGGCATGATGCCTGGCTACCACTGG
>JADZGG010000242.1 GCA_020854015.1 Flavobacteriales bacterium | reverse complement strand
GAGGTAGGTGCCGCTGAGCGGGTCGCCGCTGCGGGCGATGAGCTGTTCGGCCATGTACACGAGCGAACTGCCACTGCGCTCCAGGTAGGCGGGCAACAGCGCCAGGATCCGCCATTCGCTTACCGGCCCATAGACCGCCTCGAAGGAGTAGAGGAAGGAGCGCTCGTAGAGCGATGGCCACGGCACATGATGTGAGCTGGTGACGGCGCCGGTCGTTCCGCTGCTGGTGAAGGTGACCGCAGGTTCCAGTCCGTCCAGCAACACGCGGTGGTTCCGGAACAGGCCGATGGGCAGGCAGGGGATCTCGGCCACCCTTTCCACCGCTTCGACCTTGGTGCCCAGGCCTATCAGGAATCCACGGTACACGGGGTTGTGGGTGGCGTGCAGGCGAAATAGGTCGAGCGCCAGCGCGTTGAAGGCTTCGGTATCCGCCGCCGTGAACACCCGCTCGGCCAGGTCCTGGTAGGGAGGGGGCAGGGGAGGGTGCATCGGAGGCCTTACCTTTGTGTTGATGCGTTCAACCGCCCGCACCGCCCGCAAGTTAGCCGCGCTCACCGCCGTGTGCGGATCGCTGCTTTCCGGTTGCCTGAAGACGGAGGAGTTCCCTGTGGAACCCGCCATCACCTACAAGGAGTTCAAGCAGTTCGGCGATTCGGCATCCATCGTGGTCAAGTTTACGGACGGCGATGGCGACATCGGCCTCGGCCAGGGTGACACCACCGGGTCTTTCGCTCCGGGGCAGACCTACTACCACAACTTCTTCGTGGAGTACTACAAGCGGGAGAACGGTGTGTGGTCCGCGCCTTTCGTTTTTGCGCTGCCGCTCTATTACCGCGTTCCCGTGGTCACCCCGACCGGGCAGAACAAGTCCTTGGAGGGCGAGATCGCTGTGGCGCTGAAGCCTTATCCCACATTGCCCGGTACCTCGGGTGATACCATCCGCTACAGCGTAAAGCTGGTGGACCGGGCCTTGCACGAGAGCAATCTCGTGTACACGGATGCCGTGGTGGTGCCCTGACGACGATAAGGGTCAAGGATCAAGTGGCAAGTATCAAGTTACAAGGGTATTGAACCCTTGACCCTTGCTACTTGTGCCTTGGTACTTGCTCAGACCTCGCCGGCCAGCGCTTCGCTGACGTTGATCAGGTGGTCGCCGACCTTCTCGCAGCTACTGAAGAGGTCGTTGTAGACCATGCCGCTCTTGATGTTGTGGTCGCCGCTCTCCACGCTCTTGAGGTGGGCACGGCGTAGCTGATCGCGAAGCTGGTTGATGCGCTGTTCGGCCTCCATGGCCAGGTCGAGCTTCACGCTGTTGTCCTCGGTGCCGAGGTTCTCGTTCATCACGTCGAAGGCGCGCTCCAGCAGTTGCATCATGTCGAGCAGGTTCTGGCGTTGTTCGGGGCTGAACCACAGGCGTTCGTCCGCCTTGCGCTCCACGCTCTTGCTCATCTGGAAGAGGATGTCGCCCACCCGTTCCAGATCACCGATGATGGCGAGCATGCCGCGGATGCGTTCGCTCAGTTCTTCATTGCGCGCTTCGGCACCGGTCTTCGTCAGGTACTTGCTCACCTCCACTTCGATGCGGTCCGTGATGTCCTCGTATTTGGCGATGCGCAGCAGCAGGCGGTTGCGCTCGGTGGCGTCCTTCTCGATCAGCAGGTCGCGCACCATGCCGTGCATCTTCTGCGTCAATCGACCGAACTTGAGGATCTCCTTGCGGGCCTCCAACAGCGAGAGCTCGGGGCTCAACGACATCATCGGATCCTCGATGTACTCCAGACGATACTCTTCGTCCACTTCACCGCGGGAAGGCACCATGCGCGTGACGATGCGCTCGATGAACGGCAGGAAGCCGATGAGCAGCCCGGTGTTCAGCAGGTTGAAGGAGATGTGCAGGTAGGTGAGGGCCCAGAGCACAGCATGCGGACTGGTGTAGGGGGAAGCCCCATTCACTTTTTGCACCAGCAGGTCGATGCCAGCGAGGTAGGGTCCGAAAAGCAGCAAGGCCCAGCCCACGCCGATCACCTTGATGAGGAAGTGCGCCCGCGCCGCTCGCTTGCCCCAAGCGTTGGCCACGATGGCGGCGATGTTGGCGGTGAGCGTGGTGCCGATGTTCTCCCCGAGCACGATCGCCGCCGCCATCTCGTAGCCGATGGTCCCGTTCTGGCACATGGCCATGGTGAGCGCCAAAGCCACACTGCTGCTCTGCACCGCGATCGCCAGCACAGCACCGATCCCCACGAAGAGCAGCACGCTCAAGATGCCGTTGTCGCCCAGGTCGGCCAGGAAGGTCAGCGCATCGGCGGAGAAGTGGGGCACGTTCTCCTTCAACAGGTCCAGACCGATGAAGAGCAACGCGATGCCCAGGAGCATCTCGGTGGCCGCTTTGAAACGTCCGCCCTTCATGAAGAGCATCGGGAAAGCAATGCCGAGGATGGGCAATGCCACAGTGCTGAGCTTGATGCTCGCGAAACCGACATAGGCGAACAGCAGCGCCTTCAGGGTGGTGCCGATATTGGCTCCCATGATCACCGGAATGGCCTGGCGCAACGAGAGAATTCCGGCGTTCACGAAGCTCACCACCATCACGGTGGTCACCGAGGAATACTGGACGATGGCCGTAGTGCTGAAGCCCGTGAGCAGCCCCCGCAAGGGGTTGGCCGTCATGGTGTCGAGGATGCGACGCATTCCTCCCCCCGCGGTCTTCTGCAAGCCCTCGCTCAGCAACTTCATCCCATGGATGAAGAGGGCGAGCGAACCCGCCAACATGAGGAACTCGAGGATGCCGAAACGCATGGCGCAAAAGCCGACTAAGGTCGGCGAAGCTATTGCGGGACTGTTGCCTGAAGGTTAAGGGAGCTTGAAGCCCGGAAGCCGCGCTGGACAAGGGATGCGGCAGGTACTGAACAATATCTTTGCCGCCCCATGGAGTCCTTGACCCCTCGAAGAACGGCCTTGTTCATCGCACTGGCGATCCTGCTCGGCATGGTGGTCGGCGGTGTGACCATGGTGTTCACGGGACTGTTGGAAGCCTCCTTCCCGGCCATCCTATTATGGAGCTTCGCGGTGGCGGCGCTGGCCTATGGCATCACCTTGTTCGTGGTGCAGCGTTTCATCCAGGCCCGGGTGAATCTGATCCTGCGGGCCGTGCACGAGACGCGCATGGCGAAGAGCGGTGGTGATCGCATGGATGCGGACGCCGATGTGCTCGGAGAGCTGAACCGTGAGATCGCCGATTGGGCCGATCAACGCAGCACGGAGATCATTGAACTGAAGGAACGGGAGCAATACCGGCGCGAGTTCATTGGTAACCTTGCGCACGAGCTGAAGACCCCCATCTTCAACATCCAGGGCTACATCCTTACGCTATTGGAAGGAGGTCTGGAGGACCCGAAGGTGAACCGCGATTTCCTGAACCGGGCAAGCAATGGCGTGGACCGCTTGATCAAGATCGTCGAGGACCTGGACCTGATCACGCAGTTGGAGAGCGGTGTGATGGCCATGACCATTGGTCGCATGGACCTGCGAGAACTGATACGCGAAGTGGTGGATGAGTTGGAGATGCAGGCGCGTGAGAAAGGAGTTCGACTGGTTTGTGCGCTTGATGAACCACTGTGGGTGAAGGCCGACCGCGACCGCCTTTCACAGGTGTTCTTCAACCTCTTCACCAACGCCATCAACTACGGCCGCGAAGGTGGCGTCTGCGAAGTGCGTTGCTTCCCGCTCGCGGAGCAGGTGCTGGTCGAAGTCGCGGATGATGGCATTGGCATCAGTGCGGAGCACCTGCCCCGCCTTTTCGAGCGTTTCTACCGCGTGGGCAAGAGCCGCTCACGGCATGAAGGGGGAAGCGGCCTCGGTCTGGCGATCGTGAAGCACATCATCGAGTCGCACGGTCAGAGCATCTCCGTGAAGAGCGAGGAAGGAAAGGGAACGACCTTCTCCTTTACGGTGCAACGCGCGAAGTAGCGCCATTCACGCGCAGTTCGAAGCCTTGTAGTGCATCGTTGTTGTTGGCCACAAGGATCATCGGTCGCTTGTCAGGTCCATGTTGGATCAGCGCCAGGTCCTTCACATTGCCCCAAGCGAGGAAACCGCTGCGGTTCGTGGGCATGGGCAGGAAGCTACCCTTGCCGTCGCCGAGCAGCACGCATCCGATCCCAGCATCGTAGCGCACCGTTTCCACCTCAGCCCCCCAATTATTACCAGCGCACACCAGGTCCTGATGACCGTCGCCATTCACGTCCAACACCACGATGCCGTTGATCGGGGCCACCTGTGCCTGGTTCGGTAGCGCCTTACCTGTGAAGGTGCCATCAGCGTTCTGCAACAGTACCGTGCTGTACATCCAGTTCGCCTGCAGGTGCAGTGCGCTCGCAAGCTTCTCGGGCGTGTAGATCGCGCTCAGATCGGCGTCAGCGAACTGTTCGTAGGTAGGGAAGCGTTGCAGGATCTGCGGACATTGTTGACTGCTGCATTCCCTGCCGCGTACAGGCAATTGCTTGCCCTTCTTCTCCTTGGCCAGTACAATGTCATGGCGACCATTGTTGTCGAAGTCAGCCCAGTAGATGTGTACGGGATGTTCGGGTGTCCCGTGGAATTTACTGTTCCAGCCAAGGTTCCCGGCCACGATGTCCATGCGCCCGTCTCCGTTCAGGTCCGCTGTGGCCAGAGCGCTCCACCAGCCTTTGAGGCCCTGGATGCCGGCCAACAGGCTCGCGTCGGTGAAACGACCACTGGTGTTTCGCAGTAGGATCAGCCCCATCCACTCACCGGCCAGCAACAGGTCCGGGTCCTTATCACCATCCATGTCCGTGAAGCGAACAGCGGTGACCATGCCGGGCCCGATGGCTTCGGGTGCAAGTTCCTGTGTGGCATCCGTGAAGTGGCCGTTGCCGTCGTTCACCAGCAGGTAGGAGCGTGGTGCAAAGGGATAGTGCGCCGGTGTCTGTCGACCACCGATGAAGAGGTCCATGTCGCCATCCCCTTCAATGTCCGCTGCATCGGCTCGTAGCGCGCTCGTCATCAGTTCGGGTAGTGCGCCTTTCGCTTCGCTGAAGTTGGCCTTGCCGTCGTTGAGGTAGAGCCGTTGTGTGTAGGCTTTGTCGCGCAGGTCGGCCTCGTTCGATCCTGAGAGCACGAGCAGATCCATGTCACCGTCCTTGTCCGCATCGAAGAGCTGTCCGCCGACCTGTTCCTGTGCAGTGTATTGTTTCCAGGGCTGCGAACGGGCCGCCTCGAAGCCCCCATCCGACCGTTGCAACCACAGCGATGCAGGACGCGCATACGAACCGCCGAGGTACACGTCCGTGCGCCCGTCACCGTTCACGTCGGCCGTTGCCAGCATGGGGCCCGTTTCGCTCTGCTTGTGCGGCAGCAACACTTCCATCTTGAAGTCGTCGTAGACGTTCTCCGCGTGCGCGAATTCACCCGGCAAGGCTGCGCCAATGGTGCTGAAGAAGGTGGGCGCTGGTGCGACCGGTGCTGGTGCGGGTTTCGCGTCCTCTTGTTTCAGCGTAAGTAGCTGATCACCTTTTACCTGCGTGAGCAATGTGCGTGTGCCGTTGGCCCAATGCACTTCCACTGAGTCCATAACGGTCAGGCTCCCCAGCCCGAAATGAAGAATGGGTTCCACGGCGCTCTGGTAGCCACGCACGGGGTACAGCTCCTGGTATTGCACAGTGCCCTGGTGGCGCGCGTAGACCTTGGCACCGAGCGCAGGCGACTCGCCAGAAGTAAGCTGTAGGCGCAGCCAGTGGCGATCGGGAAAACGGCTGTTCGAAGTGTTCTCATGCACCGAGGCCACCTCGTCCAGGTTGTTGATCACCAGGTCCAGATCGCCATCGTTGTCGAGGTCCGCGTAGGTGGCGCCGTTGCTGTTCTCGGGCACCGTGAAGCCCCAAGCTTGCGAACTGTCCGCGAAGGTGAGGTCGCCGTTGTTGCGGAACAGGTAGTTGCGGAGCTTGGTGCTGGGGATCAGGTCCAGCGTTCCATAGAAATCGGCTCCGCTCTTCAACTTGTCATAGGTGTTCCGCGCGTAGTCATTGTTGCGCACGTCATGCTTGAAGCCATTGGTCACCATCAGGTCCTTCCAGCCATCGTTGTCAAGGTCGGCGAACAGGGGTGACCAGCTCCAATCGGTGCGGGCCACACCGGCCAACTGGCCGACCTCGCTGAACGTGCCGTTGCCGTTGTTGAGCTGAAGCGTGTTCAGCATGTACTGGTAGAAGTAGCCACCGCGAACGTTCGCCCAGAACCGGTCCGGGCTCATGCTGCCCATATTGGTCTTGTTGCGCTTGTGATCGTCGGCGGTCATGTCCAGCACCATGATGTCCGGCAGCGCATCGTTGTTGTAGTCGGCCACGTCGCAGCCCATGCCGAAGTTGCTGATGTGTCGTGTGCGGAACTGCAACTGGTCACCGAAAGTGCCGTCGCGTCGGTTCATGTACATCAGGTCTGGCGCATCGAAGTCGTTCGCCTCGTATACATCTGGCCACCCATCCTGATCGAGATCGGAAACGGCCAGTCCCAAGCTGTAGGCCAGGTTCTGAACGTGGGACGCATAGGTCTCGTCGTGAAAGGTCCCGCCGTCGTTCCGGTAGAACCGGTCCGTGGGCGCTACACGATCCTGCACCGCCTTGATCGCTGCCAGGTTGCTGAGGCCCCGCACACGCCCCTGCGGATGGTTCATCACGTACAGGTCGAGGTCGCCATCCTTGTCCGCATCGAAGAAGGCGGCCTGGGTGCTGTGTGTGGTGTCAGCGATGCCCAACGCGTGCGCGCGCTCGGTGAAGGTGCCGTCGCCGTTGTTCTGGTAGAAGATATTGCGGGTGAGGGCGGTATCACGGCTCGGGCCGCTTCGGCACACATAGATGTCAAGCCAGCCATCGCCGTTCACATCGGCCATGCTCACACCACTGCGCCAGCCTTCCTTTGCCTTCGCTCCAAGTGCCTTTTCGGTGATGTCCTCGAACTTCAGTCCGCCCTTGTTGAGGTAGAGCTTGTCGGAGACCTGATTTCCGGTGAAGTAGAGATCGGTGAGGCCGTCGTTGTTGATGTCGCCTGCAGCCACGCCGCCGCCATTGTAGGCATACACGTAGGTGAAGTAGTTGACCTCGGGGCTCTCAGTGAGCGTGTTGGTGAAGGTGATGCCTGAGCGTTCCGCAGGCACCTGGACAAGCAGCGGACCACCGCCGCTTTTAATCTCTGATCCGCCATTGGAGGTGCTATGGTCCGGCCCGCAGGATGTGAACAGGAGGGCACAGCTGATGGTGCCGACAAGGAGAGGATTGAGCTTCATGGCGAAGCCCAAAGGTATCAAGGGGAAACACCTCTGCGCCCCGACCTCACTTCACGATCTCGTCCCAGAGCAGGATCCCGTTCTCGTTGTTCACGCTGATCCTCGGGATGTCATCGTATAAGGTCACCTTGCCAGTGATGCAGACTTTCTTGTTCATCAGGAACACTTCCGGGTCATAATGGAAGTTGGGACCGTTCGAGTCCCAAACGGTCGCGTAGAACGCCTGGTTCGGGTGTACACGGTCGAGGTTCAGGTAGATGGCGTTGGCCTTCGCCGTGCGCCGCGTGCTCACAACGGTCCCGCAGATAGTGGCGGTGTTGCCGACATGGTATTTCGCTTGCACGGTGTTGAACATGCCTTTGGGAAGCGGGGCTTTCAAGGGTTCCACTTCGCCGAAGAAGGGGTCGCCGGTGTGGTACCACGCTTGAGGGTCGCGTTGCGCTTCGATGCGGGCTTCGGTAGCATCGTCCAGCGCCGGGAAGAAGTCGAGGCCGGTGAGCTTCTCCACACTGTCCACGGGCACCGCGTAGCTGATGGTGGGGTAGTCGTTCACACCGTTCTTCATCACGAAAGCGATGGCCTTCTTGTCGTCCCCGTCGAGGTCGGCCACCACCTTGTAGAAGAGCTCCGGAATGCTCACCTCGTTCTTGTGACCGGGGTTGGCCATCTTCGGCAGACCATCAGGCAGGACCGGACCTGTGACGACGAAAACACGTTCGTTACCGTAGCGTACGGTGCGCCGTACCCAATCCTCCAGTTCGCCCCAGGAGCCGCGGTTGAATTCGGGGCGTTGGGGGGCCACGTTGCTGTACAAGTAGGTGGCCGTGAGGGCTTCAAGGCTCCAGCGCATGTCGGCGCTCGGCACCATGTGGCCCCGGTCGAAACCGCTGTTCCAATAATCCTCAACGGTGGAGGAGCCGGTGGTCACCTTCTCGTCCATCAGAAAGGTGTCGATCCGCGCTAGGTTGCCCGTGATCAACTCGGTGGAAGCGATGTGCGCCGTCCACTTCGGCACCTCGTTCTTCTCATCATACACGAGCGAATGGCCTGCGTGCTCGATCAGCACATCGCCGGCTTGCAATGCAGGAAGCCCAACGGCCTTCAGGTCCCGACGGAGGATGGCCAGCTTGGCCTGCTCGATGGGTGACAGCAGCGCCGCTTCCTCTTTCTGGATAAGATCGTATTGGCTTTGCAGGTCCTTCAGACGCTTGTCCAGATCGTCCTGGGCCAGCAAGGTGAAGGGAAGGAACAGGCCGAAGCCAAGGGTGTAGCGGAGGTGCATCGCGATCAAAAATAGGCGCAGCGGGCTCAACGGCCCATCAAGGCGGCCAGGTCCTTCAAAGCCTGTTCCAAAGCCGACAGGTCACGGCGGGTATGCTGTTCGGGCAGTACCCGTTGAAGAGCGTCAGCCACGTTCAATGCCGACTGCTTCTGTACAAGGAAGCGGCCCGTGCGCGCATGCAAGGCCCCCAGGTATTCCTGTTCCGGCTGGCCAGGCGTGGGAATGATCAGCGCCGACCGACCGATGGAAGCCAGGTCCATGAGCGTGGTGTAGCCGCTGCGTGAAATGATGAGCTCCGCACCCAGCAACGCTTGTTGAAGTTCCGGACCGGAAAGATGGCTTCGCATGCGGACGTTCCCCACTTGTTGGTCGCCGGGCTTGGCGGGAAGGCCTTGCACAAGCAGATGGTCCCCTTCAACATGTTGAAGTTGGCTCAGCAGTGCTGCTTCCAACAAGGTGCGTTGTGGCTCCGGTCCGCTGATCACGGCAACGACCCGAAATCCGCGCGATACCGGCGCTTGCATCTGCGTGTCGAAGCGGCTGACGACCCCGATGTAGCGAGCATTGGTCGGAAGCGATCCGCCATGCGAAAGGTCGCCGGCAAGCCCTGGAGCCGCGGCCTCGTCCATCACCCAGCAACGGTCGAAGCGGCTGATCTGCCACCCGTTGAACTTCCGCAAGGCCCCTTGGGCGATGGGGGTGAACGGGAACACCTGGTGCGTGATCAGTACGCTAGGCATGTCGTCGCTGCGCAGGCCAAAGCGTTGGTCGCTGATCACGGCGTCGAGCTGGAGCTGCTGTTTCAAGCGTTCGAGAAGCGCATGCTCGGCGCGCACGCTTCGGATCATGGCCGGGAACTGGCGCGTCATGCTCCACAGCTGGCTGCTGCCACGGCCGTATCGAACCACCGCACCGGGGATCCGTACGTGCTCCAAGGCCGGGAACTCCTGCCTCAGCAAGGCCATCGGACCGCCATCCGCACCAAGGATGGGTACAGCTCTGTGAGCGAGCAAAGCCTTGATCACCGGCACGCAGCGTGCGGCATGGCCAAGCCCCCAATCAAGCGGGGCCACCAGGATGCGTGCG
>JADZGG010000241.1 GCA_020854015.1 Flavobacteriales bacterium | reverse complement strand
GAGAACCTCTGGAAATGGGGACGCGAAGGCCACGTGATCACCGGTGATACGCCGGAACGCTTCGCTGCGCTGGGGCCAGTGTTCGACCTGGTGGTGGTGGATGCACCCTGCTCCGGCGAGGGCATGATGCGCAAGGATCCATTCGCGCGCCAGCAATGGTCGCCAGCTTTGGTGAAGCAATGCGCGAACACCCAGCGAGACATCCTTCGCCATGCCTGGGACATGTTGAAACCGGGCGGCGTGCTGATCTATAGCACCTGCACATGGGCCGAGGAAGAGGACGATGGTTCGCTGGCCGTATTGGTGAACGAGGAGAAAGCGGAGCCCATCGTGCTTCCGGCGCTCGCGGAAACGCGTCTTCACCGCACCAAATTTGGGCTACTGGCCCTGCCCCACCGCGTCACCGGCGAAGGCTTCTTCATCGGTGCTCTCCGTAAGCCTGGGGTGCGTTCGGAACCTGTTGACCCCTCCCCTTTGATGGAGGAATTCGTGCAATCCGATATCCTCCATCATGTGCCTGCCGCCTGGGCAACGACCGTGCGCAGCCTGGTCAACGGGCTTCGGGTGCTTTCGGCCGGAACACCCATCAGCACGGGCGGGCCCGATGGCACCCTGATCCCGCACGCGGCTTCCGCCTACTTGAACAAGCCCGTTGCTGGCGTGAAGGACCTGGAAGTGGACCTTCCGCAAGCCTTGACCTTTCTGCGGGGCGAAGTGCTTCGCACCCAAGCGCCGAACGGCGAATACCGACGGATCATGCACCAAGGCTTCGGGCTGGGTTTCGTGCGTGGCGCTGGCAACCGGTGGAACAACCTGCTTCCGGCGGAATGGCGCATCCGCATGCGGTGATGCGCTTCGGAACGTAACTTTCCCACCTCTCAACGCGCGTCGGACAAGGCTTTTGCGTGTACAGCACCATCATGTGGACCAACTTTCTGGACTGGTTCGACCGGAACAAGCTGGGCATCGTCGGTTCGCTGATGCTGCACACTGTGGTGTTGTTCGTGCTCGCTTTCCAGAACCTGCAGATCAAAAAGGAAGAGGATGCTCCGGGCGAACTCTTGATCGAAGTGGCCACGCCCCCGATCGAGCAAACACCCGAAGAACTGCAAGAACAACAGCGTGCGCTAGCTGCACAGGAGGTGAAGTCGTTGAGCAGCAACGTGAGCGCCGAGCAGAGCCAGCAGCGCTTGAGCGCCCGAGCACAGGAACGCATCAGCGAATCCGTCGAGGAGGACCTCAGGGAGATGGAGCGGGAAGAGTTCGAACGGCTGAAAGCTGAACGGACCGCGCGCGGCGAGGATATCCACTTGCCCGCCTTGGACCCAAGCAAATGGGACCCCAAGAAGTACAAGCCCACCGAGGATCCCAAGCCCACCAAAGTGGAAGGCGTGGCCATGGTGGAATACGACCTGAAGGACCGCAGTGACCAGTACCTGCACCGGCCTGGGTTCCAGTGTCGCGGTGGTGGCGTGGTGCTGATCCGTGTTTCGGTGGATGCCAGCGGCCACGTGGTCAAAGCAGAGCTTGACCCGAGCGCCAGCACAACGACTGAAGACTGCCTGATCGAAAAGGCGCTGGGGTCAGCGCGGACCGCTCGTTTTAGCAGGTCCTCCACAGCCGCCGACCCGCAGAAAGGCTGGATCAAGTACATTTTTCAAAGCCAGTAGCGCCATATTGACACTTTCGCTTCACTAAATCGGTCGTATTGGCACATTATTTCAACTGGTATTGGGTTTGACCGTCGGGGTCGTCGCACAACGTTGTGCACACCAAACGAACCAAATCCATGACCATCACGAAGTATCGCCCTCAAGGCACCGCACTACATCCGTTCAATGACCTGGTGAACGAGTTCTTCGGCAGGGACATCACCCACTTCTTCGGGCACGACGACCTGAAGCGCTCGCTGCCAGGTGTGAACATCACCGAGCGGGAGACCGACTACAAGTTGGAACTGCTCGCCCCCGGCTTCGAGCGACAGGACCTGAAGATCAAGGTGGAGAACGAGGTGTTGACCATCAGCGCCGAGCACAAGAGCGACCAGACCAAGGAGACCGAGCGCTTCACGCGTCGCGAGTTCACCCGATCCTCCTTCAGCCGCAGCTTCCGCCTGCCCGAAGGCACCCAGCACGACAACATCAAGGCCGACTTCGTGAACGGCGTGCTGAACCTGCTGATCCCGAAAGTGGAAGTGAAGAAGCCCAGCGTTCGCGAGATCCAGATCGGCTGATCCGGACCGCGTTCAAAGAAGACCCCGCCTCTCCCGCGGGGTCTTCCCATTTCCTACCTTTCGGTCAACTCAACCTCACTCCTCCATGCGCCTTGCCAGCAGCCTGATCCTCCTGCTCTCCTTTCAATTCGTCAACGCGCAAGAGACCGCTCCGCCCAAGGTGCAGAAGAGCGAAGCCAAGGAGCTGACCGTGCAACCGATGTCCAGCGCTGCGCCGATGCTGGACCGACCTGGAGATGAGCGGATGTCCTGGAACTACACGGGCGACTTCGATGTACCACCATCACATCCGAGCTGCCAGGAACTGAGCGGCGACCCGCGCAAGGCCTGCAATGCCCAGCAAGTGCTCACCGAGATCCGGTCCCGCTTGAAAGCCGTTCCACCCACCACCAAGCCCGTTGAATCCGTCCGCATCAAGGTCGACTTCGATGTGAACCAGTTCGGGGATGTGAAGCAGATCAACGTGGACTATGCCGGTGACAAGGGGCTGGCGAACCAGATCATCGTCGCGCTCTACGGGTTGCCAAAATTCATCCCGGCCACCAAAGAGGGCGCGCGGGCCATGGGCCATTGCTCCTTCGAATACGCCCCTTCCCTGTTGTTCGGGGAACCGGGCGAGTGAAACCTTTTCTGCGTCGTTGCGTATCGTAAGGTCCTATCCCTCTCCCCCATGCGCGCACCTGTCGAATACTACAAGGAGGTCCTTTCGAAGATCAGCTTCGCGGATCGTGCCACGTTCCGGAAGGAATTGAAAAAGGCTTTTCGCTTGCTGGGTGCGGAGGAACGCGAAGAACTGAAACGCTGGTTCCGCAGCATGTGTCTATGTCGGACACCTCAGCCGGTGCTGGAGCGCGTAAAGACCTCCCTCCGGAACCTTAGTTGAACGTGCGACTGTTCCAGCATTCGCTGCTGAAACGCCCGTGGAAGGCGAACCAACCGAAGACGGTGAAGCCTGTGAGCATCACCGTGCTCCAGAAGAAGAACAGGACGCGGTGAGCGCCCCACCAGCCCGCGCTTGGATCCGTGGTGATGATCGAGGATGGTGTGAAGGCAGCGGCCATCAACGCGAGCACCACCAAGGACGTGGCCAGGGTGCCCAGCGTCCGGAAGGGCCATACCAGCAAGCTACGGATCGTGGACATGTCGTTACCCCAGCGATGCACGAGGTAGTAATGCTTGGGACCTACAGGAACGAACAGCAAAGGGTCCGCGTTCGTGTCACAGAGCTGGAAGCGTGCTGCCGGGGCCATGATCTTGAAACCGCGCACCGGACCGTCGGTGCGCGCCTCCAGGCACCGTAACTCGAAGATGGCTTGCATGGGTAGTTCACCCTTGAAGCGTCCACCATCCAGAAAGCGAAGGCGGTACTTCACACACAAGGTGCGGATCTCCTCTTCCAGAAAGATGCGATCGGGGTCCAGCCTAGGAATGTGATTCACTTTGCCGCCCACGGAACTGAGCACCATCGCGCGGAGGATGTCGTCGTGCTTCTGCTCCTCTTCGAGAATGGCACCTACCTCCGCGATCAACTCCTCCTGACCGAGCAGAATACGCTCCAACCTTTCACTTTCCGAACGAAGGTCCTTGTTCATGGCACTGATGGAACAAGTGGGTGGAAGGTGTTGTTCAGCCGTTCTCCTCGGAGCCTTCACCGATCAATGTGCCTTCCTCACTCTGTGCGAGCCGCACGTGCTGGGGCGCATCAACGGCCAAGCTGTTGACCACGGCGCGGTTCGGAAGCATCAGGCGGGTGGAAGCGACAACATCCTGTGGAGCAGCTGAAGATCCCTTCTCCACCACGGCATACCACACGGCATCATGGGGGATCACGAAACGCACAGGGGATTCTTCGAACAGTCCACCATAGTACTTGTGGCTGCGACCGTTCTTGTATTGCTTGAAATCCATCGCGGTCATGAACTTCACCTTCGCGGCTCGGTCCAATTCCACCTCGATGATCTCTTTCTTCTTGGCTTGGTATTGCTTGTGCAGGAACTTCATCCTCCGGAGTGTTGTCGGTAAATATAGCGATGCCGCTTGTGCAACGGTCACAGCTTGACGCTCAGGACCGGGAAGGTGGTGTGGTTGACGATATCCTCGGTAAGGCTGCCGTTCACCACGTGGAAAAAGCCGGTCCGGCCGTGGGTGGCCATGGCGATCATGTCCGCGTCGATACTGCGTGAGAAGTTCAGGATGCCTTCCTCGATGCTGAGGTCGTTGTAGATGGTCGTGGTGAACTTGCGCAGTTCGTGGCGCTGCAGGAAGTTGCCGATGGCTTCCTTGGTATCCTCGCTACGCTCGAAGTTCTTGGGGGTGTTCACCTTGAGCAGGTGCACCTTGGGGTCGAAGATCTCCACCAACGGCAGGAAGGCCTCGAACTTCACGATGTCCGTGGCGGTGAAATTGGAGGCGTAGACCAGGTCGTTCACTTGAAAATCCTCCACGTGATGCTTGATCACGAGCACGGGCATGGGCGCGATACGCACGATGCGCTGGGTATTGCTGCCCACTACACCCTTGATGCCCTGTGCCCCATGGGAGCCCATGACCACCAGGTCCATCTGGGCCAGGCGTTCGTTCTTGAACATCTCCGTAAGGTTCAACTGCCGCAACATGAATTTCTTCAATTCCAAGCCTTCGAGGAACGGCAGACTCGGAACCTTGTCGAGCTTCGCTTCGATCTCCTCGCGTAGTTTCTGGTTCTCCACATGGAAATCCGTCTTCGTCTCATACAGGTGCACAATATCGATGCACGCGCCAGTAAGCTTGGCGATCTTGGCGGCCACGCGAAGCGCGTCGGTGGCACAATCCGAAAAATCGTAAGGGACCAGGATGTTCTGAATGGCCATGGCGTTCCGTTGTTGATCCGGTGCTGAAGGTAATCAAGGCCGAGCGTTCCGAACTTGACCGATGCGCGCATCGCGCTACATTCGCGGCACCCCATGGACCCTTTCGAACGCTCCGCCACGGACAAGACCCCGTATGTGCTGTTGGACCCGAAGCAGGGCCGACTGGAAGTTCGGGGATGCTCGATCCATGAGAACGCGGACCGGTTCTTCCTGCCGCTGATCGAAATGGTGGAGGACTATGCGCAACAGCCCCCTGAGAAGACCTTGGTGAAGTTCACGCTCACCTACTTCAACAGCAGTTCGGCCAAGTACCTGTTGGACTTGCTGAAGGTGTTCGATGAGCTTCATGCCTCCGGCAAGAGCCAGGTGACCATGGACTGGGTCTACGAAGAGGGCGACCTGAACATGGAGGAGGCCGGTGAGGACTTTCAAGGCCTGCTGGACTTCCCCGTGAAACTGGTGGAGGTGCCTTGAGCGATCAGGGTTCGCTGAAACGCTCTTTCCACACGCGCTCACCGATGCCTGTGGAATCCTTGAAGTAATAGACCTGCCCGCAGGCATGTTGGACACGCTTGTACACCACAGGGCGCCTGTCCTCCACAACGCGCCTTTCGATCACGAACGCATTGGCTTCCTTGTACCGTAGTTCCGCGACCCCATCCTGAACAGGAGGGGAACCGGTCTCG
>JADZGG010000240.1 GCA_020854015.1 Flavobacteriales bacterium | reverse complement strand
TGCTCGCTGTGCTCGGCGCGTTCCTTGGCCTTGCTCAAGTCCGCCGTACGCTGCGCCACGGTCCGCTCCAATCGTTTCTTCTGCGCGGTGAGCGAGCGGATGTAGAGCACGATCCCGCCACCAACAGCGAGCACGCAAAGCGCATAGAACCACCACGTGCGATACCACGGTGGCAACACGGTCAGTTGGAAGATGGTTTCGTGCGTGTCCCAGAGGCCATCACGGTTGTCGCCACGCACGCGGAACGTGTAGGTGCCGGGATCGAGGTTCGTGTACACCGCACTGCGATCGGTGCCACCCATGATCCAATCGGTGTCGAAGCCGTCCATCTTGTATTGGTAGCGGTGCTCCTCGGGTTCGCTGAACTCCATGGTGGCGAACTCGAAGGTGATCATGGCCGCCTCGCCGTATGGGAGCACGAGCTCGCGCGTAAGGTGCGTAGGGGCCGTGAGCGGTGAACCCTCCGCACCGAAGGCGATAGAACGGTTCGTCAGTTTGATGTCCGTGATCCACACCTGCACGGGCAGCGTATCGGGGCGCAGATCCTCCGGACGGAAACTGTTGAAACCGTTGACGCCGCCGAAGTAGAGCGTGCCATCCGCGGTCTTGCAGAAGGCATAGCGGTTGAACTCATCGCCTTGCAAGCCATCGCTCGCATCGAAGCTGCGCACCGCATGCGTTATCGGATCGAACTGCGCGAGGCCCTTGTTGGTGCTCATCCAGAGCTGGCCTTCGTCATCGGCGAGCAGGCCATAGATCACGTTGTTCGGCAGGCCGTCGGCGGTGCTGAACCGTGTGAACTGCCCCGTGCGCTTGTCGAAGCGGTCGAGGCCGCCGCCGTTGGTGCCCACCCACAGTATGTTCGCGTCCTTCGGATCGTTGAGCAGACAGAAGATCACATCGGCGGAAAGTGAACGCGGATCGTCCGGCTTGTTGGTATGGTGGGTCCAGCCATTGGTTGCCGGGTCCAGTCGCAGCAGGCCCTGCATGGTACCAAGCCAGAAGATCCCTTGTGCGTCCTGCACAATGGCCTGCACGAATTCATAGGTGCCGCCTTGCGCGGGGATGGGATACGGGATGCTACTGAACCGTTCGGTGCGCGTGTTGAACTGGCCGAGAGCCGTGGTACTGCCGAAGCTGATGAGGGTGTCGCCCTGCATGTGGAGCGGGAAGCGGACCGGCAGGTCCGGGTCGGCAAAACGCAGCGTAATTCCATCCCGTTCGTCGTAGCGTGTGAGCGCATCTCCAAGGTTCGTCCAGAACACTCCTTGGCCTTCCTCCACCACGCAGAGTTCGAATGCATCCAGATTCCAGCCCTCTTCGCGGCTGTCGATGGGGAACTGCTTAACGTCATTCTCTTGGAAGATGTAGTACAAGGAACCCCAGGTGAACGCGAGCATCCGGCCGTCCCGCAAGGGTGCCATCATCCGCATGCTCGGCAACCGCTCATTGTGGAAGCGTTCCCTTCGTGAGTCGCACCGCAGAACACCGTAGCCGTTCGTTCCCATCCACATCACACCGCTGCGATCGCGGTACAGGCAGACCACCAGCAGTGCTTCGATCCTCAGGTCGGGGGATGTCGGCATCAGTCGGGTTACGCGGCGGGTCCGTGGGTCGTACCGCCAAAGACGGTGGTCCGTGGCCCACAGCGCTCCATTGGCGTCGGTGGTTGGGCGGATCACATTGACCCAACCCGGGGGGGCGAGCTTGGTGGTGGAGGTCACCTTGTTCGCGTCATCGTGCGCTCCCAGCAGTGCTGTACCCAAGCAGAAGGTAAGATGTCGGTCGGTATCGGCAGCAAAGGAGGCTAAGTCCTCTTCTCCTTGTACGGCAACGACCGGGCTGGACGGCAGCAGTTGCGGATCCGCGATCATGGCCGCGATGCGCGCTTCATCGCGGGTATCCAAGGTGAAGGTGCGCACGTCCAGTTCAGTGCCGATCGACGACCAGGTCCCGAGCAATACACCCGATCCATCCACGGCCAACCACTGCATCTTCACTCCCGGGAACATCCCGACCAGTTCAACGCGCGTGCCTGGTCCCATAAGGGTGGATCCCATGCGATCCGGATCGATACGATATAGCCCTTGACCCGATGACACCCAAAGATGCCCAGCGGCGTCTTGCGTGATGGCTTTCGTCGCACATTGGTTACTGCCAATTGGCGAGAACGGGCCTGCGTTGCCAGTTGGCGGGCTGGATGCCGGAACAGCACAAGGGATATGGTGGAAGACCTCGGTCGTGGGATCGAACACGTCGAGCCCGCTGTTCGTGCCCACCCACAACAACCCCGAACGGTCCTCGTAGATCGCCTCGATCGTATTGTCGCGTACGGTGGTGCTGTCCGCTGGATCGTGGCGGAACACCCGAAAGGAATAGCCATCGTAGCGGTTCAAACCGTCCTTGGTGGCGAACCACATGAAGCCGGTCCGGTCCTGGAGGATGCTGCTCACCATGCCCTGTGAGAGGCCGTCCTCGATGGTGAGTGCGCGGAATGGAAGTACGAGCGTGTCCTCTTGGGCGCGGGCAACCATGGAGGCGCAGCAGACCAAGACCAGCACCGCTATGCGCCATGCGAATGTCACGGCGTGTAGAGGCCTTGGGTGATGGCGTACACCGCCAGGCCAGCAGCGTTCCGAGCTCCGGTCTTCAGCAACAGGTTGTTGCGGTGGAACTCCACCGTGCGCGGGCTCACGAAGATGCGTTGTGCGATCTCTGCGGTGGTGAGCTCCTGACAGATGCCGCGCAGCACTTCCAGTTCGCGATCGCTCAACGGATCGATGCTGTTGAAGGTGGGCTTCACCTGCTTCTTCTTCACCAGGGAGTGCAGCATCACCTTGCTCACGGCATCGCTGAAGTAGTAGCCGCTTTCCGCCACGGACCGGATGGCGGTGTCGATCTCGTCCGGCTCGGCGCTCTTCAGCATGTAGCCGTTCGCGCCAAGCTCCATGAGATGCGCGATGAACTTATCCTCGTCGTGGGAGCTGAGCACGATGACCTTCACCGCAGGGAATGCTGCTCGCAGGCGGCGCATCGTTTCCATGCCGTCCATCACGGGCATCTCCAGGTCCAACAGAACGATGTCGACGGACGTGCTCTTCAAGCTGGTGAGCAGTTCCTCTCCGTTCGCGCACTCCAGCACTACCTGCGCGCCGGCCATGTCACTCAACAACATGGCCATGCCCCGGCGAAAGAGCAGCTGGTCATCGGCAAGGGCCAGGCGGATCATGGTGGAAAGGTCGTATGGTGGATGCAGTTGATACCCCGTATTTCCACCAGTTCTATCCGACGGTGAGCCAAGCCCGAAGTTCAGTGTCCACCGCTCGGCCAAGGGCCAGAAGTTCGTCCACCAGTGGCCGACAGGATGGAACACCCTCCGTGCGGGCGCACTGTTCAAGGGCAAGGAGCAGTTCCAGCAGGCGCGGAGCGCCCAAGTAGTGCGCCTGTGGTCGCAGCTCATGTGCAGCGAAGGCCAGGTCCTTTGGATCTTCGCTCTTCAGCCCATCAGAGAGCTTCGCGAAGTACGTTGGAGCCACCTCCAGGTACATGCGCATCCATTGCTCCATGCGCGATCGGTCCCCCTTGTACAGGCGTTCGAGGTAGCTGAGGTCTAGCAGAGGGCGATCCAAGCTCCGAAAGTAGGGGTGACAAGCATCCGCAGGGGCCTCCCCGAATACAGCAAGCAGTCCACCATGCGCCATCTTTGCCGTCCCGACCATGAACTGGACACCGCTCACCACCGCCGAACAACTTGATGCTCTTGATGCGGCCTCGCACCACGGACCGGTCCTGATCTTCAAGCACAGCACCCGTTGCAGCATCAGCGGCGCTGCCCTGAACCGTTTGGAAAGCTCCTGGACCCCTGCGGATCCCGGAGCTTCTTCCGTTCACTACCTCGACCTGCTCAAGTACCGGTCCCTGTCGAACGCCATAGCCGACCGATATGCCATTGAACACGAGTCGCCTCAGGCGCTTTTGATCCACGATGGGCGCTGTGTTCATGTCCGTTCACATTTCGAGATCACCTATGCGGATACGGTCGCGGCTTTCAAGCGACTTGACGGGCCCGGCGTGGGCCAATTGTGATCGATGCAAGGCCCACGCGTCTTCCTGTGGTCGGTCGTGATCCTGCTCTGCGGAACGGTGAAAGCGCAGCAGGGGAATTTCTCCTTGTTGCCACGGACCGACTTCGGGCCGCCGGTCAACTCCTTGCTTCGCACTTCACAGAAGTCGATGGACCTGGTAAGGATGCCGACGCCTTGGAGCTATGAACGGCTCGGTGTGTTCTGTAAGTTGGATGTGCAGTTGGAGCGGCATCTGCGGATCCCCGTGCTCTTCCGACTGGGGGATGTGCAGCGTGTGGAGGCCATGGAAGGCAAGGGCCCGCTGCGTGAGATCAGGTGACCTTTCGCTTTGGCCCGTTGACGTATTCGCCCGCTACCTGATCTGGAACGCCTCGGTTCTCCGCCGCTTCACATCACCGCCCGCGAACAGGAGCCGATACCGGCCGGGCACCAACTCCTTGTGACCTTCGGGTTGGTGCGCAGCGACCCACCAACGCAGCGGCGGGAGCATGACCACATGCTGGTCCCAATCCGCCCAAGACATGCCGCAATCCATCTGGGTCAGATCGAACGGGATGCGCTCCACCCACCCCGTGTCCGTCAGCATCTCCAAGCCGAACAGGGGCATGCCGCTCGCACAGCCGCCATCGAGCATCACCCTCCCCGTGATCCGCACCCACACCGTGTCGGCGTTCATGCGATCGACCTCCACGTTCCGTAGACCGGGCTGTTTGGCCATCTCCGCTTCCCATTGCTCCTGTGTTGGCGATGCTGGTGGGGGTGGAGCTGGCGCAGGTGCTACGGTCGGTGGATGGGTGCGGTAGTATTCCTCCAGTTCCGCGAGTTGCTTCGTATAGCTCGCGTTCGCCGCTTCCTTCAGTCGCTTGGCCAGACGTGCCTCGAGCTCATCGAAGATCGTATCGTTCATCAGCTCAGCATAGGTGAAACGCCCCGGACGGAAACGGATCACTTCCGGGGAAGGCAGGTCACCGGAGCGTTGCATCACGTGTTGCACCAAGGCCCATCGTTCCGTTGCAGCATCGGGCAGGTCGATGCGCATGCTCTCTTCCCCGCTTTGTACACGGATGTAATGTTCCGTACACCAGCAATCGATGAAGTGGAATTGCAAGCGCGATTTGCCTGGACCGGATAGAGGTGTTCCGGCACATATCCAGGAAATGTGCTCGCCATTCCTTTGAGGTTCGTAGGGGCTGGTGGAGGTGAAGTGTTCTTCCACCGACCAGGACACTTTTCCTTGCCGGCCCAGGTCATGGCGTGTGATCATGTCCGCTGCAAAGACACCCGGCATGGGACTCCCCTTGGCATCGGAAACGAGCGTGAAGCTGATATCCGGAGCGCCTGGTTGGGCGAACGCAAGAGCGACGAGGAATAGGAAGGGAGCGAGCAAGAAGGTACGCTTGGCCATCATCTCAACTTCAGCGTGAAGGTCTCTTCAACGCCATCGGCCACCAGGCGCACCGGGTGATCACCAATGGGCCACTCGGTGATGTCCAGCCAGTAGTTCACATCATCCAGCGCGCTCGTATCCAAGGTAACGGGGTCCATGTCCTTACCCGGGCTGTAAGGGAAGAAGGTGATGTTGTAGGTGCATCGCGAGCCTTTCAGCGGGAAGTGCACCAAGTGTGTCCCGCAATACGGTGAGCGCAGCACCCACGCATCGCGCATCGGCGTCCTGTTCGGCTCCGGGTCCGGGGGAAGGACGAGCTCCTGTTGGCACGTATCCGTGTTCAGCTGTGGAACGACGCGCTCCTCCTTCATGGCCTTCTTCCATAGGGCATCGAACTGCTCGGTGAGCGAGGTGGTCAACGGATCGCCGATACTTTCGGGATCCTGATAGAGAGAACGCCCATTGGGAAAGTAGAGGCCTGGACGGAACGGTAGCACGACAGGGGGCCTGCGTGTGCAGTCCAACTTCTTGCACCGTTCATTCACGAGGGATCCCATGCCTTGAAAGTAGGTGGATAGTGTCACCACCATCGTGTCCTGTTCACGCACCACCACCACCTTCACATCCGGCTGTTCCGTTCCCCGTGCCGGTGTGGCTTGGAACATCGGCAGATCGTTGCTGAACACGGGTTGTAATCGCAGTCCCTTTTCGGGCAGACCCTGGATGCGATGGTCGGGCGGCATATAGGTCCACCACATGCCGCTCTGCAAGTAGTGCACTTGATAGTCACCTTTCAATGGGATCAACACGCTGCTGTCCTCCACGAAGGTGTAGCGCGTCCAATAGGGCTGCTGGTCAGGGTCCAGGTGCTGGCCATGGACGGATCCGAGAAGGACCAGAAGTGGGATCAAGAGGAGGGTGCGCATCGCTCGGCGGTACACTGAAGATGGGCAATGGTTCGATCGGGTCGCACACACCCTGCGGGTCGGATGAGCGATCCGAAATATTTTTCCTTGGCGAAGCAACCATCCGCGCAACCCTGCCGTCTACAGGTCCGAATGCGGAAGCTGCACACATACCAACCGATAGGGAAGCAAGATCTCTTCGAGCGCAATGGGCGACCTTGGATAGGTCGGTGAACCAACATCACCGATCACACAAGGAAGCCCCGACCACAAGCCGGGGCTTCGCATTTCAACGAAGGGGAACGAGGATAGGTCGATCATGATCGACCTACGATACAGAGAAAGAGGACAATGAGAACCAACGAATACATCCAGCATAGCGCCACGCGCGCCATACGACCGCTCTTAGGGAAGTATGATGCCATGGGATCACGCTTCCAGGGTTTCGAAGAGAAACCCTGCCCAACCAAGGACCGCTTCCAGTAACGAGCTGCACACGCAACTCCGTTCCCGAACCCGGTCCGCAACGACCGGGTTCGCTGTTTTCAGACCTCGGTCCGCAAGAAGAACGAAGAAGAACCGCTGCAATACCTCAACGAACATGAAGTTCAACATCAATATCCGCAAGCGCACGCTGGTGCGCAACCACGAAGGCGCCACCGCGTTCGTGATGACGCCGCAGCTGGAGCTGTACACCCGTGCGGTGACCAGCACCCTGAGCGACAAGTTCTATGAAAGCGCACAGGACGACCTGAAGCGTATCCGTGAACTGATCGCCCAGAACGATCCGGTGTTCGTGGCCCAGTTGGCGGTCTATGCGCGTGAGCGTATGCATCTGCGTAGTGTGCCGCTGGTACTGGTGGTGGAGCTCGCCAAGTTGGTGAGCGGCAACACCGTCCTGGGCAAGGTGACCGGTCGCGTGGTGCAACGAGCAGACGAGATCACGGAACTCTTGGCCTACTACGAGCTGGCGAACGGCCGCACGGGCACCAAGCGCCTGAACAAGCTGAGCAAGCAGGTGCAGAAGGGTCTGGCGGAAGCCTTCAACCGCTTCGATGAGTACCAGTTCGCGAAGTATGACCGCGACGGGGCCATCACGTTGAAGGACGCGCTGTTCCTGGTGCACCCGAAGGCGAAGAGCGACGAGCAGCAAGTGCTGTTCGACAAGATCGCAAAGGACGCGCTGGAGGTGCCCTACACCTGGGAAGTCGAGCTGAGCCGCTTGGGTCAGGTCGGTTACGAGAGCGAAGCGCTGAAGCAGCGTGCGTTCACTGCGAAGTGGGAGGAGCTGATCGCCAACGACGCGTTGGGCTACATGGCACTGCTGCGCAACCTGCGGAACATCCTGCAGGCCGAAGTGAGCAACGCGAGCATCCAAACGGTATGCGCGAAGTTGGCCGATGCCGAACAGGTGAAGCGCAGCAAGCAGTTGCCGTTCCGTTTCCTGAGCGCCTACCGCGAACTGGCCGATGTGCACAGTGCCGACGTCGGTCGCGTATTGGAGGCCCTGGAGAAAGCTGTGTTGCAAAGCGCGGCGAACATCAAGGGTTTCGATGAGCGCACCAAAGTGGTCGTGGCATGCGACGTGAGCGGTAGCATGCAGAAGGGCGTGAGC
>JADZGG010000239.1 GCA_020854015.1 Flavobacteriales bacterium | reverse complement strand
TCCTTCACAGTAACGGGTGTACATGCGGTACAGGTCCCCTACGAAGAGACAGGCTTCGTCGCCGCCGGTGCCAGCGCGCAATTCCACAATGCAGTTGCGGTCGTCATTGGGGTCCTTGGGAACGAGGAGCATGCGCACCTCCTCCTCCATGGCCTCCAATCGCGCCTTCAGGTCGGCTTGCTCAGCACGGGCCATCTCCAGCATGTCCGGGTCCTTTTCGGCACGGATCATCTGTTCGGTCCCGGAAAGCTCTTCATGCAAGCGACGGAACCGCTCGAAGGCCTCGTCGATCGGACCAAGGTCGCGGTACTCGCGGTTCATCTCCACGAACCGCTTCTGGTCGGCGATGATGTCCGGGTCGGCCAAGCGCTTGCTGATCTCCGAGCGCCGCTCGTGGATGCTGGCCAGTTTGGTAAGGAGGTCGCTCATCGGGAAGGCCTCACACGGAAACGCGGGGGGCGCGGGGAATACGAGATCAGTTATAAGTGAAGGTGCCGAATGGGCTGGTGAGCACCACTTCCTTCGCAGGAGCTGCTTCCACACGCCCGATCACCTTGGCATCGATGCCGAAAGCGTTGGACATGGCGATGATCTCCACGGCCCTTGCTTGAGGAACATAGAATTCCAGGCGGTGGCCCATGTTGAAGACCTTGTACATCTCCTTCCAGTCCGTGCCGCTCATGCGCTGGATGGCGGCGAATAGCGGTGGCACAGGGAGCAGCTCATCCTTGATGATGCGCAGGCCCTCTACAAAGTGCAGGACCTTGGTCTGTGCACCGCCGCTGCAGTGCACCATGCCATGGATGTCCGCGCGCATGGCCTCCAGCACCTGCTTCACCACGGGGGCGTAGGTGCGCGTCGGTGAAAGCACAGCTTTGCCGTAGTCGAGCGGCGTGCCTTCGAGGAGATCGGTCAGGCGCGCCTGTCCACTGTAGACCAGGTCCGCCGGAGTGCCGGGATCGTAGGTCTCCGGGTAAGCCGTGGCCAGCTCCTGGGCGAACACATCGTGTCGGGCACTGGTGAGGCCGTTGCTACCCATGCCGGCGTTGTAAGCCTCTTCGTAGGTGGCCTGCCCATAGCTCGCGAGGGCCACGATCACATCACCGGCCTGGATGCGGGCGTTGTCGATCACTTCGGTCCGTTTCATGCGGCACACCACCGTACTGTCCACGATCACGGTGCGGACCAGATCACCCACATCGGCGGTCTCTCCACCGGTGCTACGGATCCCGATGCCCAGGTCGCGCATCTTCGCCAGGAACAGCTCCGTGCCCTCGATCAAGGCGCTCACCACTTCACCCGGGATCAGGCGCTTGTTGCGGCCGATGGTACTGCTGAGCAGGATGTTGTCCGTGGCGCCTACACAAAGCAGATCGTCCAAATTCATGACGATGGCATCCTGCGCGATGCCGTGCCACACGCTGAGGTCTCCGGTGGCTTTCCAGTAGGCATAGGCCAAGCTGCTCTTCGTGCCGGCACCATCCGCGTGCATCACCAGGCAATGCTCCGGGCTTCCCGTCAGATCATCGGCCACCACTTTGCAGAAGGCCTTGGGGTACAGGCCCTTGTCCAAGGAAGCGATGGCCTTGTGGACATCCTCCTTCCCGCTGCTGACGCCTCGTTGGGCGTATCGGTCGGTGGTGCTCATCCGGATGGTGGGAAAAGAAAAAAGCACCCCGGATGAACGGGATGCTTTTCTCCAGTGGGGGTCACTAGTTCTGTTGCGGAGCGGGAGCGACGTTCTCCTTGGGCACGTAATCGAAGCTCAGCACGCTGAACTCCGTACGACGGTTCTGTTGGTGAGCGGCTTCCTGCTCTTCCTTGGTCTTCATCTTGGCGATCTCGGCATCGCTGATGCGGAGTTGGCTTTCGCCGTAGCCTTTCGGGATCATGCGGGCCGGGTCAATCCCTTTGCTCACCAAGTAGTTCACGCAGCTCTGGGCGCGGTTCTGTGACAGGACCAAGTTGTTCTTGTCGGAGTCACGGCTGTCCGTGTGTGCGGAGAGTTCGATGATGATCGTGGGGTTCTCCATTAGCGTATTGTACAGAGTCTCCAGGGAGTCTTTCCCTTCAGGACGCAGCGCGAACTTACCAAGGTCATACTGGACCTCAGGCAGACGAATCTTGATGCCCTTCTTGGCAGGCTGCAGGTAGTACTCCTTCACGAAAGTCGTGCTCTCGTTCAGGCCCACCGTAGTGATCTGATCGTTCACCACCAAGTACTCGTCCTTGCTGGCACGTATGGTGTAGCTCGTGTTCTCCTTGATGTAACGGTCCTTTGCCTTCTCGGCGAAGCTGAAGCCTCCGGTGGCATCGGTCATGGCACTGAAACTGGTACCGTCCGTACCCACCACTTCGATCTTCGCGTCAGCGATCGGGGTGTTGTCGCTCTTGTCATACACCGTACCCTGCAGCGCGAACACGAGGTCTGGCATGTAGAAACGCCAGATGTCGTCCTGTCCTTTGCCGCCTTCGCGATTGCTGGTGAAATAGCCGCGCTCGTTGTCAGCGTCGAAGATGATCGCGAAGTCGTCCATCGAGCTGTTGATGGGGCTCTTCATGTTCTGCACCTGACCCCAGGCGTTCTCGCCGGTCTTCTCGGCCATGAAGATGTCCATGGCGCCCATGCCGGGGTGTCCGTCGGAGCTGAAGTACAGCGCACCGTTCTGGCGGATGAAGGGGAACATGTCGTCCTTGGCCGTATTGATCTCCGCACCGAGGTTGGTGGGGGCGCCGAGGGCCTTACCGTCCTTGTCAAGCTTCACCATCCAGATGTCCTTGCCACCGCGGCTACCGGCACCTTTCATGTTGCTGCTGAAGAAGAGCACATCGTCGTTCGGACCCACGCAGGGGTGGCCGATGGTAATGATGTTGGTGTCCTTGGCGTCCTGAGCAGGGCGGAGGGCGATCATTTCAGGTTCGCTGAAGTTGCTTCCCACCTTCTTGCTCATCCAGATGTCGCAGCCATGCACCTTGTTCTTCTCGTGTGGGCAGCGGGTGAAGTACATCACCGTGCGCTTGCTGGTGAAGCTGGGCGCACCTTCGTTGGCCTCCGTGTTGATGGTCGGTGGCAGTTTCAGGGGCTCGCTCCACTTGCCGAGCTTATCGCGGCTGCTGGCGTAGAGGTCGCTGAAGCTCTCGCCTACGATCTGGTCCGTGCTGGTGCCGGTGCTGGCGGGACGGGTGCTGGAGAACACGAGGTCCTCGTTCTTCTTATCGCTGAAGGCAGCGGAGAAATCGTACTGCTGTGTGTTCAGAAGCACCTCAGGGCTCACGTCGTAGCGGCTGGGGCTGTCCTTCCAGGTCTGCGCGAGCTGGCAGGTGTTGATGCCCGCATCGGCACGTGTGTCACCGGGATTCTTCTCCTTGTACTTGTTGTAAGCGGCGATGGCTTCGGCATACTTGCCTTGCTCCTTCAAAGCCTCACCGATGTAGAAATAGGTAATGGGGTCGGCATACTGTGCCTTGTTGGCCTTTTCGTACCAGACCTGCGCGCTCTGCGCATCGCCGAGGGCGCGGTAACACTCACCGACCTTGAAGATGTGGGCGGCCTTCTCGCTCGCCTTCTTCTCCATGGTGTACGCCTTCTTGTACAGTTCGATGGCGTTGAAGTAGAACCCGTCCTTGTATGCTGCATCCGCCTCTTCGGCCAGCTTTCCTTGCGCGAACGTCACGGTGGCGAACAGCGTGCTGAAGGTGAAGCTGATCCAGAACTTCCTCGTGCTCATCTGGTTAATTCGGTTGGTCCGTATTCCGGTGCCCGGCGAAAATAGTGATTATCCGATACGCCCGAAGGTCCTCTTCGTCGGCGTCCCATCCCAAAGACAGCGGGCGCCTAGGCGCCCGCTGCTTTCCGAAGTGAAATTTCCTGCGCTCAACGGGTGAAGAGGAGCTCCCGGAGCTTCGGCAGTGGCCAGAGGTCATCGTCGATCATCAGTTCCAGCTTATCGCTGTGGTAACGGATCTGGTCCAGGAAGGGCTTCACCTTGTCGCAGTAGGCGATGGCCTTGGCCCTGGCCTCCTCTATGCTGTTGGCTTTCTTTCGCGCCTCCACCATGGCGTTCACCAGGGTCATGATCGCGCTGATGTGCTCGCTGATCTCTTCAATGAGCGTGATCTGCGTGGCGGTGGCCTTCTTGGCCTTGTCGGCACCGAGCACCTCGCGGAGGCCCTTCACGTTCTCGATCAGCCGGTTCTGGTAGGTGATGGCGGTGGGAATGATGTGGTTCTGAGCCAGGTCACCGGCCACGCGGCTTTCGATCTGGATCTTCAACATGTAGCTGTGCAGCTCGATCTCATGTCGGGCCTCCAACTCCACCGCACTCAGGACACCCATGTCGGCGAAGAGCTTCTTGGTCTCCTTCCGCTCCCAAACGTCGAGCGCACGGGGTGTGTCGGCGATGTTGCTGAGTCCGCGCTTCTCCGCTTCAAGCCTCCATTCCTCACCATACCCATTGCCTTCGAAACGGATGCTCTTGCTCTCGGCGATCAGGTCGCGCAGAACGCGGAGAATGGCCTCATCCTTCTTCACCCCCCTGTCGATCAGGGCATCCACGCTTTTCTTGAAGGCCCGCAGCTGGTGGGCGACGATGGTGTTGAGCACCGTCATGGAGCCCGCGCAGTTGGCGCTGCTGCCCACGGCGCGGAACTCGAACTTGTTGCCGGTGAAGGCGAAGGGGCTGGTGCGGTTGCGGTCCGTGTTGTCCAGCAGCACCGGAGGGATCCGACCGATGTCGAGTTTCAGCTCGGTCTTGGAGGCGGGGCTCATGGCACCCTTGATGTTCTTCTCCAGCCCGTCCAACAACTTGGTGAGGTAGTCGCCGATGAACACGCTGATGATGGCGGGCGGTGCCTCGTTGGCGCCCAGGCGGTGGTCGTTGCTGGCCGCGGCGATGCTGGCGCGCAGTACATCGGCGTTGCCGTGGATGGCCTTGATGGTGTTGACGAAGAAGGTGAGGAACTGCAGGTTCTCCTTCGGCGTCTTGGCGGGGCGGAGCAGGTTGCGCCCCGTGTTGGTGGCCAGGCTCCAGTTGTTGTGCTTGCCGCTACCATTCACGCCAGCGTAGGGCTTCTCATGGAAGAGGACGCGGAAGTCGTGCTTGCGGGCGGTCTTCTCCATCACGTCCATCAGCAGCATATTGTGGTCCACGGCCAGGTTCAGTTCCTCGAACACCGGAGCACATTCAAACTGGTTCGGGGCTACCTCGTTGTGGCGCGTCTTCACGGGAATGCCGAGCTTCAGGCTTTCGGTCTCGAAATCGCGCATGAAGGCCTGTGCACGCTCAGGGATGCTACCGAAGTAGTGGTCCTCCAGCTGTTGCCCCTTAGCTGGCGTGTGGCCGAACAGGGCTCGGCCCGTCATCATGATGTCGGGGCGGGCGTAGTAGTGCGACTCGTCGATCAGGAAGTATTCCTGTTCCCAGCCCAGGGTGCAGGTCACCTTGGTCACGTCCTTGTCGAAGTACTGGCACACGGCGGTGGCTGCCTCATCGACAGCCTTGATGGCACGGAGCAAGGGCATCTTGTGGTCCAGGGCCTCGCCGGTGTAGCTGATGAAGATGCTG
>JADZGG010000238.1 GCA_020854015.1 Flavobacteriales bacterium | reverse complement strand
GGCGAAGCGCTGGACCACGTGCTGTTGCATGGCCCCCCCGGCCTGGGCACGACCACCCTGGCCAACATCATCGCGCAAGAGATGAGCGTGGGCATCCGCATCACCAGCGGTCCCGTGCTAGACAAGCCTGCGGACCTCGCCGGCCTGCTCACCAACCTGGAGCCGCACGACATCCTCTTCATCGACGAGATCCACCGCCTGACGCCGGTGATAGAGGAGTACCTGTACAGTGCCATGGAGGACTACCGCATCGATCTGGTGATCGATGCCGGCCCCAACGCGCGCACCGTGCAGATCGCGCTGAACCCCTTCACGCTGGTCGGTGCCACCACACGCAGCGGCTTGCTCACCGCACCCTTGCGCGCCCGCTTTGGCATCAATAGCCGCCTGGATTATTACGACGCTGTCACGCTGAAGGGCATCATCAAACGCAGCGCGGGTCTGTTGAACATGCCCATCGCCGAAGAGGCCGCGGACGAGATCGCGCGTCGCAGCCGCGGAACGCCCCGCATCGCCAACGCGCTCCTACGCCGTGTGCGTGACTTCGCGCAGATACAGGGCGACGGCACCATCGATATCGCCATCGCAAAGCACGCATTGAAGGCCCTCAACGTGGACGCGCACGGCCTCGACGAAATGGACAACCGCATCCTCGGCGCCATCATCGACAAGTTCGCTGGCGGACCTGTGGGCCTGAACACCGTGGCCACGGCCGTGGGCGAAGAGGCCGGCACCATCGAGGAGGTCTACGAGCCCTTCCTGATCATGGAGGGCTACCTGCAGCGTACGCCCCGCGGTCGCCAGGCCACAGAAAAGGCTTACAAGCACTTGGGTCGCGTGCCGAGCGTGCGACCTGGAGGCTTGTTCGAGTAGTGCCCGTCAGTGCGACCGACCGGCGCAACGGAAGTGATCCGATGGAACAGCGGACCGCGGTTTCAAGTGACGTGCAGTCGTATGCAATTGGGGCATTTTAGGCTGCCTTCGTCCGAAGTGCTCGTCCTATCCCTGTAGCTTTCACTCAACGGACCAACGCTCCAAGCACATGAACAGGACGCTTACGCTTGCCATCGCCCTCGTTGTGGGCATGATTCACCAAGCCTCGGACCAGTTGATGGCGCAGACCATCGTGATACCGGACCTGAACATGCGCAACTGGTTGAACACCCAGGTGCCCGGGTGCGTGGACGCCGGTGGGAACATGGATACGGTATGGACCATGGCCCAGACGCCCGTCACGCCGTTCTACACGGAGCTCCAGGTCTCCTGGCCCAACAGCGACCTCACGGGGTTGACCTACATCCAGGCGGTGACCTTGATCATCCAGTATGCGAGCCCCACCTCGACAGTACTGCCCGCTTTCCCGGCGAGCATGGAGACGATCTTCCTGAGCGGCTACCCCAACGCAAGCATCCCATCCTTCCCGATGGGCATCAACCAAGTGGAGATCTGGGATTGTCCGGCACTCACCGCCTTGTCCCCCTTTCCGACGCCGTGCAACATCCTGGTGCTGGATGACCTGCCACAATTCACCTCGTTGCCTCCGCTGGTTTCGGCAGGTGCCTATACATCGAGCCTGGAGCTGGTCGCACTACCCTTGCTCACCAACGTGCCAGCCCTGACCGGGGGGTGGAAGCAAGTCCAGTTCCGTGATCTGCCATTGCTCACCGATCTGCCGGCACTTCCGAGCACCGTTCGTTTCCTTAGGACCGAGGCCCTACCGCTCGTGACCGCTCTACCGGTGTCACTGCCGACCGGGCTTCAGACCTTGTGGGTGTACCACATGGACGGGCTTACCACACTACCGACCACCGTGCCTGCCGGCTTCATGGACATGCGGTTCGTGGATGTGCCCTTGATCACAGGATTGCCCATGACCCTTCCGACCGGATTCAACGCCATCGAACTATCAGCGCTGCCCTTGTTCACCGGCGCGCTCACCCTGCCGACCACGGTGGCCGTCATCTATCTACGTGAATGTCCCGTGCTTCCACAACTGACTCAATGGCCGCCCCAGCTTAGCTACCTCGAGCTCACGGAGCTGCCGCTTTGGGACAGCATACCCGCTTTGGCGCAGACCCAACTGATATACATGACGCTGGATTCCATGCTGAACATCACCACGGTGCCGGCGCTCTCGCCCAACTGCGATTCGCTCGCCTTCATTGATTGTCCCGGCGTGAGCTGTTTGCCCCACCTGCCGAACTCCTTCAGCACACTGCGCCAGGTGAACGGCAGCATCGCCTGCATTCCGAACCTCACTCCCTGGTGGGAGCCTGGACAGAACTACCCGCTGTGCACACCGCTGAATTCGGCCTGCGACCTGGTGAACCCCGTGGTCACTGGAGCGCTTTACCACGATGTGAACGCCAATGGTGTGCAGGATCCGGGTGAGACCGGGGTGCCGTACGCGCACATCGAGGAGTCGCCGCAGAACAGCTTGACCGCCGGGGATCCGAACGGTGACTACCAATTGCCGCTGGACCCAGGCGTGCACACCCTTGTGGCCGTAAGCACCAACCCCTATGTGGTCTCGATCGCCCCCACGAGCCACAGCGCCAACTTGGTGAACATCACCGACGTGGACTCACTGAACGACTTCGGCATCGTCCTGCAGGCCAACGTACAGGACCTGGTGGTGAGCGTGACAGCAGAACCCGCTCGCCCGGGCTTCGACAATCTCGTATGGGTGCAATGCAGCAACATCGGCACCGTACCGGTGAGCGGCAGCGTGAACTTCACATTTGACCTGGACCAGAGCTGGGTGGGTAGTTCCACCACGCCCACGACCCTGATCGGCAACACTGCTGCATGGGCCTTCACCGCACTGCCTTTGGGCGGGTCGGTGGTCCACACCATCACCCTGCACACCGACAGTGCGATCGCGCTGGGCACACCGCTTCAACACGTGCTGCAGGCCGAGCCCATGGCCACCGATCAAACACCCTCGGACAATACGACCCAACTGGTGGATTCGGTGGTCGGTAGCTTCGATCCGAACGACAAGCTGCTATCACCGATGGAGCTGCTGCCTGCCGAGTTGTTGTCGGGCCCCTACCTCAACTACACGATCCGCTTCCAGAACACAGGGACCTATCCGGCTGAACGCGTGGTGATCACGGACGTGTTGGACCAAGCACTGGTGGCGTCCAGCCTCGAGGTGCTCTCGAGCAGCCATGCCTGCACCTGGACCCTGTTGGATGGGACCTTCCGTGTGGTCTTCGATCCGATCGCGCTGCCGGACAGCGCCACGGACCAGCTGGGCAGCAACGGCTACGTACGCTTCCGCATCCGTCCTTCGGCCGGCCTATTGCCCGGAACCCAAGTGCCGAACCACGCCAACATCTTCTTCGACTACAACCTT
>JADZGG010000237.1 GCA_020854015.1 Flavobacteriales bacterium | reverse complement strand
GTCCTTCGACACCGAGGAAACTGTTGTCCAAGAGCGAGTAGATACATATGTCCGCGCTGGCGAGCAGTGCGGCGTCCAGGCCGGTCAGAGCTGCGGCCTCGTCG
Organism: Flavobacteriales bacterium; assembly: GCA_020854015.1. Taxonomy (GTDB): domain Bacteria; phylum Bacteroidota; class Bacteroidia; order Flavobacteriales_F; family PHOS-HE28; genus PHOS-HE28. Next base: position 5,403 of record JADZGG010000237.1, on the reverse strand, counting down.
ATCAAGGAGTCGGGGATGGCCGAACTGCAGATCTGCAGCAAGGGAACCGTGGTGATGCCATCGCTCACAGTGACCACGGCATCCCGAACGAAGATGCTGGCAATGCTGTTCAGGTCCGTTGGGTCGAAGTAGCTCTGGGTACGGGTCAAGATCACCAGCGGCGGGCCACCGATCTCGATGGTGCCTTCGACCACCAGCTTGGGATCTGTCGTGGGAAGGTCCACGGTGATGTCCTTGGTGCAGGCCGTCATCAAGGAAGCGACCGCTAGGAGGGGGAGGATGGAACTGCGCATCAGAAGTTGAAGTTCCAGGTGATGGACGGAAGGATGGAGAACAAGGAAACCTGCTTGGCCACGACCTGGAAGGTGCCTTCGGCCGGCACGCCGCTGTTGGCGAAGTAGATGAAGTACGGATTGGCGCGGTTGTAGGCGTTGTACACGGAGAACGTCCAACTGCTGCGCCATTTCCGAGGCACCTCGGTGATCTCTCCGGTGGTGGGGTCGGTCACTTCCTTGGTATCCCGGTTGTGCAGGGTGGCGGCCAGGTCAAGCCGGTGATATGGAGCCATGCGGTAACCGTTACGCTGGGTGTACTCGCTCACCAAGCGGCCTTCGATCCAGTATCGGTTCACTGGCAAGGTGACCGCCTGACCTGTGCTGTACACGAAGGTGGCGCCGAACTGCCAACGTTTGCTGTGGTCGTAACCGACCACCACGCTGAGGTCGTTGCGGCGGTCCCAGCGGCTCGGGAACTCTTCGCCGTTGTTGATGTCATCGAAGATGCGCATCGTCTTGCTCCAAGTGTAACCGACCCAACCGTTCAATTTACCCGTACGCTTCTTTACGAAGAACTCAGCACCGTAGCTGTAGCCCTTGCCGAACACGAGGTTCGCGTCGTAGTTGTTATTGCCGTTGTCCTGTGGTTGAACACCCTCGGCGTACTCGATCAGGTTCTGCATGTCCTTGTAGTAGACCTCCACGCTGGTCTCGAACATGCGCTCGGCGAAGTCACGGTAGTAGCCTGCGGCGTATTGTGATCCGATCAGTGGCTTCACGTTCTTACTGCTGGGGATCCACACGTCCGTTGGCAGAGCGATGCTGCTGAAGCTCGCCAGATGCACGTACTGCTGACCACGGTTGTAGCTGGCTTTCACACTGCTGTTCTTGTTCAACTTGAAGCGTGTGGAGATGCGGGGCTCCAGTGCGGCGTAGGTCGCGATCTTCTCCCCAGCGGCATACGTCCTGGTGCCGGTCTGCACGCCCTGTTCGTCGAAGATGTACTCGTTGTAGGTGCCTACGTGCGTGAAGGTGGTCAGGCGCAGGCCGGCGGTGATCAATAGGCGGTCGGTGGCCTCGAACTCGTCCGAGATATAGAGCGCTCCTTCATGCGCTTTCAAGCGGGACGGGGTATCGATGTTGAAATCGGTATCGCCGCTCTCCACCACCACGGTGCTGGGCGTGTAGAGGTGGTTGATGTACTGGCCGCCATACTTGAGGTTGTGTTGCACACTGGCGTATTGGTTCAGGTCGACCTTGAGGCCGTAGTCGCGGATGCCGCTCTTCAGGCTGAAGCTGAACTGGTCCTGATCACCTTGGAACTCGAACTTATAGTCGCTGAAGGTGGCGGTGGCGTTCATGAAGAGCTTGGGCCCGAACACGTGGTTCCATCGGCCCGCAACAGTAGCGTTGCCCCAAGGGATCTTGAACTTCGGATCGCCCGGGTTGCTGGTTCCGAAATCGAACACATCGCGCCCGAAGTAGCCACTGAGGTACACGCGGTCCTTGTCGCTGATGCGGTAATTCGCCTTCGCGTTGAGGTCGTAGAAGTAGTAGCCGCTTCCACCGAAGTTCGGATTGTCCTTGAGGAAAGGCTTGGTAAGGACGTCGATGTACGTCCGGCGCCCGCTGACGATGAAAGAGCTGCGGTCCTTCACGATGGGGCCTTCCAGCGTTAGCCGAGAACTGATCAGGCCGATCCCACCTTGTCCGTGGAACTTCTGGTCGTTACCCTCCTTCATGGTGATGTCCAGCACGGAGCTGATACGGCCCCCGTACTGGGCAGGCATACCTCCTTTGTAGAGTTCCAGGTTCTTCACGGCATCCGCGTTGAACACACTGAAGAAACCGAAGAGGTGACTGGCATTGTACACGGTGGCGTCATCCAGCAGGATCAGGTTCTGGTCCGGTCCACCACCCCGCACATAGAATCCGCTGTTGCCCTCGCCGTTGCTCTTTACTCCGGGCAAGAATTGGATCACCTTCAGGATGTCCACTTCCCCGAGCAGTGCGGGAAGCGTGCGGAGCTTCTGCACGTCCACATCGATGCGGCCCATGTCCGTGCTCTCGGTGTTGCCTTTGCCTTTGCGGCCCACCACTTCGGCCTCCCGGATCACCACGGCGCTGGAGGCCATGTCGAAGTTCTGTTTCTCATCGCTCGTCAAGGCCACGGTCCGTAGCATGTCCTTGTAGCCGAGGTAACGGACCTGCAGGGTGTAGGTGCCTTCGTCAAGTGTAATGCTGTAAAAGCCGTAGACGTTGGTGCCGATGCCCTTGTTTATCTCCTTCACGAAGAGGCTGGCGCCGATCAGGGCTTCACCACTGGCGGAATCGTTGATGTAGCCGCTTATCGTGTACTTGTTCTGTCCAACGGCGTTCGAAAGGCCTAGGAAGACCGTGAAGAGCAGAAGGAGTGCGGATCGGGTGCGGAGCATGGTGGAAAGGCGGCCGCAAAGCTATCGGCTGCCTTGGTGAAGCAACACGCCGTTCATCCCCTTGTTCGCGCCGTTCGTAACGTGGGGATATGCATGCATGAAACTTCATGTGGCCTTGGCGATATGGTCCTATTGGGTGGCGAGGTTTGCTGTCAACGAACCGAAGTCATGAACGCGATCATTCGCAAGTACAGCACAAGCCTGTTGACGGTCCTGGTCTATACCCTCATCATCCTCTTCTCCTTGCTCGTCTCATTGGACCTCGTTTAGGGGCTGCCCCCCCCGACCAAGGGGCCCGAAAGTCGTTTTATCGGTGTGGACCCCCAAAAAATACCGGGAAACAGGTATTTTTTGGATGGTGGCGACCACGGAGCTTTGACCCGTGCTCTGTCAACAACCCCTACGACCATGATCAAGGTCCTTATTGTGGACGACCAGAGCATCATTCGAGATGGTCTGGAGGCGATCCTCTCCCAAGATCCCGAACTGGTGGTCTGTGGGCGTGCTTCGAATGGATTGGAAGCGCTGAAGCTCTGCAAGGAGCATCGACCTGATGTGGTGCTTATGGACATCAGCATGCCGGAGATGGACGGTATCGAGGCCACCAAGGCCATCCGGAAGCGCTGGAAGGGGACCCAGGTGTTGGTGTTGAGCATGTACAATAACCACGAATTCGTGAATGAACTGCTGGATGCTGGCGCTGCAGGGTATGTGTTGAAGAACACGGGCAGGCAGGAGCTGAAGGAAGCCATTACGGCCGTAGCAAGCGGCCAACGGTATCTGGCCAAGCTTGTGCAGGTCACTCTTGCGGAGAGCCAGCGTGCAAAACAGGGAAGTGATGGAGGCGAACATTACCATGCGCTCACCAAGCGGGAGAAGGAGATCGTCAAGTTGATCGTGAAGGGACTGACCACAATGGAGATAGCCGAGCAGCTCGGCTTGAGCACAAGTACCGTGGACACGCATCGGAAGAACATCTTCCACAAGCTCGACATACGAAACGCCGCCGGCCTTGTGAAGTACGCGATGGAGCGCGGCTGGGAGCTCACTTGAACACGCTTTGCACTTAACACACCTGATATCATGGCTTTTGAAATGAAACCCAAGCAGATCGCGCTTTTCGTCGGCGTGATCGCCTGTATCGCCGCCCTCTTGTCCATCCGGGGCTGCCACGATGTGGACGAACTGCTGGCCGCTGGGGAGCATGAGCTCAGTGACATCGTGCGCGTGGACACTGCAGCTGCTCCTTATTTGAACAAGGCATATATCTACACGCATATCGATGCGGACGGCAAGCTCGGCTTCGTGGTCGGTGTCCCGTGTTGGTCCTCGCAATCGGCCCGGGTACGAGCTCAAGGCCCTGGCCCTGATCGCACGTACACGATCGAATTGGTGGTCGATGGACCGGACGGCCATGTTGGTGACATGGCGGATGGACTGCTGCTTTCCGTGACGGAACTCGACCTTGAGCAGGTGGCCCGTATCGCTGTTGTGGTCTTGAAGAACGGAACGAACGAAGGTGGTGGCACCGAGGTTGTGGTGGTCGACGCCGATAATGATACGAGCATGCCACCTGAAGGCCCCATCCCAATGTTCCGCGCGGAGTCACCATCCACTGACCCGAACGCCCCATGGATCGTTCACGGCTTCGTGGCGATCCCGGAAGAAGGACGTCTCACCTCGAGACTGGTTTCACCTTATCGATGGGAAGTGGACGTGGAGGGGGGAGGGGAGACGCCCGATGCGGTCCTCGTAGAGTATCCGTTCAATGAAGTGCAGGTTGGGAGCACGTATCGGGTGCAGTTCAAGCGGGATGGGGTGCTAGCCCGGTCCTGCTCCTTCGTTCGTTGATCACATATAAAAACACACCAATGAGAACGCACATGATCCGGTGGTCGAGTAACGCAGCATTCCTTGTTTTCACGGCGCTCCTCGCCTCTTGTGGCGGCCCGCCAGTCGCGTTGGTGAGCAACGAGATCCAAGGGTCGAAAGTGTTCGGCTGGTCCTCGGTGCCTGCGGAGCGGATGAACAAGCCTTTCCTGTATGTGAGCTGGCGTTCCGGTGCCACGCCGACGTTCTCTTACGTGATCATGGTGCCCCACGCTGCCGGGGTGGTCTATATGGAGGATGGTCCGGCTACGATCGTGGGCGGAGTTTACACGCAACGCGTCCGATCGGTCGCTTCCGCGGGAACGCCGGCCGGGATCACGCGATTCGTGCCTTCATCTAGCATACCATTAGGTGCCATTACGAAAGTGGCGGCTTTGACCGGGTCTGGTGGTGGTACAGAGGTCGTCGTAGTGGATGCAGATAACGACACAATGACCGCATTCACCGGTCCGACACCTGTTTCCTCCATGGCGCCGAGCGGTGGTGGAGAGGTGTTGTACGGTTTCTTGAACACCACGGCAACGGAGACGATCACTGTTCAGCCACCGGTCGGCACCCTGGTCAATGTAAACCTCAATACCGGACAGCCCCTCTCGATCTATTCTCATCGCTATGCAGTATCCTCCGTGGTGCCGGATCCTCATCCAGGTACTCCTGGGGACAACTTCACCATGCGGCTGAACCTGGCGACAGGGAGACGTTCCATCTACAAGGACTGATGCGTCCTTCGCTAGTTCTCACTTTGGTGTTGCTGCTGCCGCGGCCAGTATTTGCCTTGGCCCAGGAGCCGATCGATGCTTTGT
>JADZGG010000236.1 GCA_020854015.1 Flavobacteriales bacterium | reverse complement strand
ATGAGCACCCCTTTTGAATCGAAATGGCCGACCAGTGCCAATCCATCGCCGGGAAGAGGCGTTGCTCCGTGCAGCATCAACCATCCACCCGGGTTGGGAAATCGAAGATCATTGGATACCAGGATCTGGCCCGCTGCATCGAGCTTGCGGACATGAAGACGTGAGGTCCAAGGCGAAGTGCGGATATCCTGACTTGTCCATGCCGCCCACAGGTCGCCGTTCGGCAAGACCTTGACCAGTGGCGGATCCGCGGAGATGGTATCGTTCGGCAGGTGGTGTTGAACGAACTCCTGTCCGCGGGCTGTGTGCAGGCTGATGAGGACCAGCGCGCTGATGAGGAATCGACGACCCATGACTCCAAGTTATTAGCTCTCACTAAGACGACGATCCGGCATGAGGTTGCTTGGCGCAAGCGTCCCAGCTGTTCGCATCCCCCAAGCACCGTTCGGAAGCCAATGACACTTGAAGGGCGATCCGCTTGCCCGGCAGGATGCATGGGCGACTTCAGCTCAAGCCGCTGATCACGCCGTTGGCATCGATATCCATGCCCTCGGCGGCAGGGATCTCCGGCAGTCCGGGCATGCGCATGATCTCACCGCAGATGGGCACAACGAAGCCAGCACCAGCGCTGATCTCGATGTCGCGCACAGTGATGCGGAAACCGGTGGGCGCCGCGCGCAGGGCCTTGTCGTCGCTGAAGCTGTACTGGGTCTTGGCCATACAGATCGGCACGTTGTTCAGCCCGAGTTTATCGATGCGGCGCAGGGCGGTCTCGGCATCAGCGCTGTAGTCCACGCCATCGGCGCGGTAGATCTCGCGGGCGATCGTGGCGATCTTCTCCTTGATGGGTAGATCCAGTTCGTAGAGCGGCTTGAAGTTGCTCTGTCCGGCATCCACCACGCGCAGTACCGCCTGGGCCAGGTCGGTCATGCCCTCCCCTCCTTTCGCGAAGCCCTGGCTCAGCACGGCCTCGGCTCCACGCTCGGAGCAATACGCCTTGATCATGTCGATCTCTTCGGCGGTGTCCGTGGGGAAGTGGTTGATGGCCACCACGGCCTTCACGCCGAACTTGGCCACGTTCTCGATGTGGCGGCCCAGGTTGGCCAGACCCGCCTTCAGCTTCTCGGGCGCGGCGGTGTTCACGTCCTTCACATCCACGCCGCCGTGGTAGCGCAATGCACGCACCGTGGCCACGATCACCGCGGCGCTCGGCTTCAGCCCCGCCGCGCGGCACTTGATGTCGAAGAATTTCTCCGCACCCAGGTCGGCACCGAAGCCGGCCTCCGTCACCACGTAGTCACCGAGGCTCAGGCCCATCTTGGTCGCGAGCACGCTGTTGACGCCTTGCGCGATGTTGGCGAACGGACCACCGTGCAGAATTGCGGCGTTGTTCTCCAAGGTCTGCACAAGGTTGGGCATGATGGCCTGCTTCAACAGGATGGCCATGGCGCCTTGGGCGTTGAGGTCGCGGGCGTAAACCGGAGTGCGGTCCCAGCGCTGCCCAACGTAGATGTTCCCGAAGCGCTTCTTCAGGTCGTCCATGTCGGTGGCCAGGCAAAGGATCGCCATCACCTCGCTGGCGGGCGTGATGTTGAACCCATCCTGACGAGGGATACCATTGCCGGTACCACCGAGGCCGATGGTGATGTCGCGCAACGCGCGATCGTTCATGTCCATCACGCGTTTCCAGGCGATGGTGCGCGGATCGATGTTGAGCGTTCGCTTGCGGTTCTGCAGGTTGTTGTCGATCAGCGCGGCGAGCAGGTTGTTGGCCTTCTCGATCGCAGCGAAGTCACCGGTGAAATGGAGGTTGATGTCCTCCATAGGCACCACCTGCGCATAGCCACCACCGGCCGCACCACCCTTCATGCCGAACACAGGACCGAGCGACGGTTCGCGGAGCACCACGATGCTCTTCTTACCCAACTTGTTCAAGCCCTCGTTCAGGCCGATACTGGTTGTGGTCTTGCCTTCGCCAGCAGGCGTGGGGCTCAGCGCTGTGACCAGGATCAACTTGCTCTTCGCCGCCTTCGCATCGTCGATCAGGTTCAGCGGCAACTTCGCCTTGTTGCGACCATAGGGCTCGATCACTTCCGGGTCGATGCCCAACTTCTGAGCGATGGCGGATATGGGTTTCAGCTGCGCCTTCTGCGCGATCTCGAGGTCACGGGGAAAAGCCATGGGGGAGGAAGTTGTGGGATCACTGGGCCCATGTGCTCATGTGCGGATGTGCCCATGTGCCCATGCTGGACCGACGCAAAGTAATCGGGGAAGCGATACGGTCACCGGACGATCACGCGGGACCCCTGTCGGGCTCCGGAACCGGTGGTGAACTGGATCAGGTATGTTCCCGTGGGTACACGTTGGCCTTGCGCATTGCGCAGGTCCCAGGTCCAGCGCTGGTTGCCTAGCTGCCGTTCGCCCAGCGAGCGCTTCAGTACGACGCGTCCATTGATATCCAGAACGGTGACATCGAGACGCTCTGTGCTTGCCAGGTAGACCATCGTGTTCACCTCATCCGTGGCAGGATTGGGCCAGGGTTTCGCTACGGACAGAGCGGTCTGGGTCTCGGTGATGCCGACAGGCGCAGCAGGCAGGCTCGCGCTGTACACGCCATTGCCATGGGTGCCGATCACGATCGTTCCATCGCTGCCACGTGCTGCGATCATGTTCACGGGCACATTGCCGATGGTGTTCGCTCCCTCCTGTTCCCACACGGTGTTCACGCTGTCCATCACGGTCGCGCTGTACAGGCCGGTACTTGTGCCCACGAAGTAGCGGTTCTCCGTGCCGTCCCATGTGGGGTAGATCAGCGCCCAGAACACTGCCGGTCCATTGCCGGTTCCATCAACGTTCTGCTCCAGATTGGCGCTTACGTCCGTCCATGTGGCACCGCGGTCAGACGTATGGTAGATGCTACGCACGTTGTAGTTGCTCACGGTCATCAACCACTCGTTCGGGTTGAAATCGTTCGCTGCGATACAGCTCACATACGCCTGGCCCAGCGTCGCACTGCTCAACAGCTGGGTCTTCACCGGGTTGGTGTTCAGACTATCGCATCGCCACACTTTGCCGTTCGTGGTTCCGTAGATCATCGTCTCCGGGTCGGCAGCGCTGATGTCCAGCGAACCGATGCGCTGGCTGGTGATCAATGTTGCACCATCGATGAGCTCCCAGTTGGTGGCGATCTTGTTGTAGAAGTTGTTGGTGACCGGGATGCCCGCAAGGTCATTATTGCGCCAGATCTTGCTGGCGCTCACCCAATACACGCGGTTATTGTTCCCAGGATCCAGGATGAAGGGATTGATGAAGCTGTAGCTGTTGGTGCCCAGCGTGGGGTCGATGCGCTCGTAGCCTGTCACATTTCCATTGCCGTCGATGGTCTTCTTGTACAACCTGCCCTGTTGGCTGCTGCTCAACTGGAAGGGCTGTCCTTCAGGCAAGGCCACGTAAGCCCCATCGTCCTGATGCACGTACTTCCAATCGCTCAAGGCCTGGTCGTTCATCGCGTACCAACATCCATTGTCCTGAAGACCGCCGATGATGTTAGGGCTGGTGGCCGCGCCTTCCTCAATGGCCACGGTGTAGAACTGGGTGGTGATGTAACCGTCGTTGAGGTCGTCCCAGATCACACTATCGGCCAAGGCATCTGGGGTCTTCTGAATGCCACCATCGTTGGTGCTGAAGAGCGTGTTCGGATCACTGGGATGGAACTGCATCCAATGCTGATCGGGATGGTGCAAGGGATACACGTAGCTCTTCGGGTCTGCCGTGTTGCAACGGTATCCGCCCATCCATGTGGTGCTGCCCGGTGACGTGAAGCCATCGGTGCTGCGGTAGATGTTCGTGCCGCCGATGTAAAGCGTGTTGGCCTGTGTGGGATGTGCTGCGATGCACATGTCGTAGCCATCCTGCGTGTTGATGGGTCCGAAGTTGAACGTGAAATACCCCGTGCAGTTGTCGTTCGGTAGGTTGGCGCTGAGGTTGGTCCATTCACCGCCGGTAGCACTACCATCGCCAGAGAGGTAGGTGTACTTCCACAGCGAATGCCCGTTGGTGCCCACGCCGCTTGTGACACCGAAGAAGTGCACGATGTTCTCGTTCTGCGGATCGATGGCGAGCACTGTGCGCACCGCGTTCGCCGGCCATTCGCCAGCTCCGATCTGCGTCCAGCTCAAACCGTTGGTGCTCCGCCAGATGCCCTTCTGCGGACCAGGGCTGCTGAAGGCGGCGTACCAAACACCGGTGGGGCTGACCTGCAGGTCCGTGTACTCCTGATACTGTAGAACGGTGGTGTCCAGCCCGAGCACAGCGTTCCAAGTGGCACCACCATCGTTGCTCCGGAAGATGCCGTTGAACACAGCTGCCAGGACCACATCACTGTCGTTGCGCGTGGGATCCACAGCCATGCGATTGACCTGCTTGAAGCTGTAGTTGCGGTTGAAGCGATTGTAGTCCAAGGCCTCGGTGACGGGCAGAAGGCTCCAGCTCTGGCCGTTGTCCGTGCTCTTGTAGATGCCGCTGCCGCTGAGCAGGGCGCTGAAGCTGGCGCCGCTCATCACGCCGTAATTCTCACCCGTGCCCGCGTACCAAGTGTCCTCGTGACCTGCGCGCGGATCCTGGGCGATGCAGCTGATGGACTGCACCACCTGGGGAGCAAGGGTCTTGGTCCAGCCCTGACCACCGTTGGTGCTCCGCCAAATGCCGCCGCTCACGCCACCGGCGATCAGGATGTCCGCGTTGCGCTTGTCGATGCCGAAGCCGCGGGTGCGGCCACCCCGGTTGTTCGGTCCGCGATGGGTCCAGCTCAGGCTCTTGGTCGCGTCACGTTTGGGCTGGGTCTTGGCGAAGAGCAGCTCCAGCGCGCGTATGTTATCGGGCACTTCCCCTGTCACCGGGTCGCGCATGCGTTCGTTCTGCCAGCGCAGCGCTTCACCGAACTCTTCGGCAGCTTCGATCACATCCTCGCTTTCGTTCGAGATGGAGGGATCGGGCGTGGTCGAGCAGGCTGTGAAAAGGCAGGCAAGTCCGAAGAGCGTGAGCAGGGAGCGGTTCAGGAACATGAGCGGTGGATGGATGTTCCGAAAGTACGAACGCAAGCCGATGGGGGAAGAAAGCCAAAGGCTTCAAGCATCCGAACGGTCCACCTCGAAGCCGGCCTCCTGCAGGTCCTCCCAGAATCCGGGGTAGCTTTTAGTGACCACATCGGGATCATCGATGGTGATGCTGCCCAAGACCAATGCGAGCGGCGCCAGGGCCATGGCCATGCGATGATCGTTGCGCGCGGACCAAGTCACGTCATGGGAGCGGAGCGCGCCTTGGATGGTCACGGATCGCTCATGTCGCACCACATGAACGCCCATCATGCTCAAGGTCTCCGCAACCGCAGCGATGCGGTCCGACTCCTTGCTGGCCAGATTATCCAGCCCCGCGAAAGTGGTGGACCGTCCGAGAGCCGCCATGGTGAACGCCAGTGGTTGGAAGAGATCGGGAGTGGAACGCAGGTCGACGATGGGTGGCAGGCTTTTGGGAACCTCCGGCATCCAGGTCTTCACACGCACCCCTTCCACACGGTCCAGTGTGCCTGCCCAGTTCGCAAGGATCCGCGCCACCTTCTGATCACCTTGCCAACCATCGCGCTCCAGGCCCATGAGCTCCACCTCCGCATCATCTGCCAGCGCCACGATCTCATACCAGAACGCTGCCGCGCTCCAATCAGCGGGCACTTCGAAAAGTGATGCCGCATAACGTCCGGGGTTCACGTCGATCAAGGTCTCCCCCACTTCCACTTCCGCACCGAAATGCCGCATGGTCTTCGCGGTCATCTCCACATACGGACGCGAAAGCTGCGTTCCGCGCCATTCGATCCGCAGGCCCTTGTCCATGATCGGGGCGATGAGCATAAGGGCGCTCAGGTACTGGCTGCTGATCGGGCTGTCGAAGGTGATCGTTCCTCCTTCCATCCGTCCTCCCTTCACGAGGTAGCCCGCCTCCGTTCGTTCGACCATCGCACCAAGCACCCGAAGCGCATGGATGAGGTCATCGTGCGGGCGCTCCAACAACTTGGGATCGCCCGTGACCACATGCTCCTTCCCCACCTGCACACACGCCCAGGCCAGCAGAAAACGGAAGGTGGTACCACCGAGACCACAGTCCAGTACGCGTGGCTTACCGTGAAGCAGCTGGTACAGGATCCGCGTGTCGTCAGCCTCGGAAAGGTGATCGATGCAGGAAAGGTCGCCCGCCAATGAGGCCGCGATGAGGGCACGGTTGCTCACGCTCTTGCTCCGTGGCAAGTGCACCGTGGCGCGGATGGGCCCTTCAGGCTTCCGGATCGTGATGCGCGGCATGGTGTCGAACGAGCAGTCGGTAGTGATCGAGCGCCTCGCCGACCTGGGCCGCGTTCAACGGCACGTTCACCACGGCGTCGCCGATGCCCCGCAGCAAGGTGAAGCGGAAGCCTCCCTCCGCGTTCTTCTTGTCATTGCGCATCAGTTCCAGCATGCGGTGGTGATCGTCGTTGTTAAAGGCATACCCCTTGAAGAGGCCGATCAGATGCGATTCGATCTGGTCGAATGAACCGCGGTCCAGGAGGCCCTGCCGCCAACTGAGCCAGGCCTCGCAGATCATGCCGATGGCCACGGCCTCCCCGTGCAACAGGCCACGTTGCTGGCTCTCCCACGAATGGGCTTCGACGGCATGGCCGATGGTGTGCCCGAAGTTCAGGAGCTTGCGCACGCCCTGCTCATGGGGATCGTCGTTCACCACGGCGCACTTGATGGCCACCGAATCGTGGATCAAGGGCGCCAGCACTCCGATATCGTGCAGGGGAGCTTCGCGCACGGCGTGGTAGTGATCGGCACTGCGCACCAGGCCATGCTTGATCATCTCGGCCACACCGTTCAGCAGCTCGCGCTTGCCCAGTGTGCGGAGAAAAGGCACGTGCACGTAAACACCGAGCGGATCACGGAAAAGCCCGACCAGGTTCTTGATGCCCGCCGCGTCGATGCCCGTCTTGCCGCCGATGGAGGCGTCCACCATGCCCATGAGGCTCGTCGGCACGTTCACATGGCGGATGCCCCGCTTGTACGTGCCCGCAATGAAGCCACCAAGGTCGCTCACCACACCACCGCCCAGGTTCACCAGCAGGGCGCCGCGTTCCGCTTCCCGATCGCTGAGGTGGCCCCAGATGGCCGTGCACACATCAATGGACTTGCTCGCTTCGCCGGGGGCCACTTCGATGGGTTCGGCATGTTGCAGGTGCGGCACGTAGGTGAGCAGCTCCGGCAGGCACTGGCGCAGGGTGATGCTGTCGCCGAGCACATAACACTGCTCCGGTGGGGCTTCGAACTCCATCCAACGGGCCAGCATGGGCAGCACGTGGGCACCCAGGTAGACCGGATGGCCACCCGCCCATAGCTCCTCGACATCCTTGCCCGTAGTGGTCATTGGCTACTTTAGCGGCCTTCCCGGAAGGGTGTGCCTTGGAAAGGCCCGCCGCCCAAAGGAACGAACAAGCCCCGCACGCCGCAATGCACCCCTCGGCCCCCGCCGCCCCGACCCTCCCCGACCTTAGCGACACCCGCATCGCCTTCGCCCACAAGAGCGACCACGAGCTCTGGAAGGCCCAACAGTTGTTCCGGATCATCGGCAACCCCACGATCACGGCGGTCGGAAGCGGACTGACCAAGGCGGCGCTGGCGTTGCACCTGCCCATCAAAGGCATCGTGAAGGCCACCATCTTCCAGCAGTTCTGCGGGGGTGAGACCATCGAAGAAAGCCTGGAGAGCGCCCAGAAATTGGCGCAGAGCGGCATCGGCACCATCCTCGACCACAGTGTGGAAGGAGCGGATGATGAGGATGCCTTGGACCATACGGTGGCCGAAGTGCTGCGGACCATAAACGTGGCCAAGGGAAGGAAGGAAATTCCGTTCTGCGTGTTCAAGCCCACCGGCATCGCGCGGGTGGAGATCCTGGAGCAGGTGAGCGCCAAAGCCACGCTGAGCGCTTCGGAAGTAGCGGAATGGCAGCGCGCACAACAACGCATGGAGCGCATCTGTGCCGCCGCTGCGGACGCTCAAGTGCCCACGCTCATCGATGCGGAGGAGAGCTGGATCCAGGATGCGATCGATCATCTGGCCGAGCGGATGATGGAACGCTACAATCGCGATCTCGCGCTGATCTACAGCACCGTTCAACTGTACCGCCACGACCGGCTGGATCTCCTGAAGCGCAGTACTGAACTGGCGCGATCGAAAGGCTACCACCTGGGCATGAAACTGGTGCGCGGTGCCTACATGGAGAAGGAGCGTGAGCGTGCGGCGGAGAAGGGCTACACCGACCCCATCCAACCGGACAAGGCCGCCAGCGACCGTGACTACGATGCCGCCTTACGGTATTGCGTGGACCACATCGGCACGGTGAGCATCGTGGCCGGCACGCACAACGAGCAGAGCAGCTTGCTGCTGGCGCGCCTGATGAACGAGCGTGGCATCGCGCACGACGATCCGCGGATCTGCTTCAGCCAGCTGCTGGGTATGAGCGACAACATCAGTTACAACCTGGCCGCTGCCGGATACCGCGTGGCCAAGTACGTACCCTACGGTCCGGTGCGCGAAGTGCTCCCCTACCTGATCCGCCGGGCGAACGAGAACACCAGTGCCGCAGGCCAGACCGGCCGTGAGCTGGGGCTCATCCTCGCCGAACAGAAACGCAGGAAGAAGAAGTAGT
>JADZGG010000235.1 GCA_020854015.1 Flavobacteriales bacterium | reverse complement strand
TGCTGTCCGGGGCACCAAAGGCCTGTGCTTCTTCGTTCTTGAAGTCGTAGCGTATGCGGTCCGCCGTCAGGGTGATATCGCCGTAGGTCACCGAGGCCGCCCCATAGAGGTACGCCGTTTGCGTAGCGGCATCGTAGATGGAACTGTCGCGTGCGCTGGCCAGCACTTTTTCGCTCAGGCCCTGCGCCCGTACCGCGCCACCACCAGCACCAACCAACATGAGCGTGATGAAAACTGCGATCGGCGCGGCTCCCCGGGGGGAAGACCACCGGCTAGTTTCGCGCCCCACAGGCCGGATGCAACAGAGCGCCCCCATCAGCGCCGCGAAAGTAGCGCATCCCCCTGCGGACATGGGTGTGAAGATGAACGTACGCAAAGGGATATCCACCGCTTGTCTGGCGGTGCTGCTCGCCGCCCGCGCATTTTCCATGCCAAGCACCGGCCTGCCCCCCGGCGCGGACCCCAACACCATCGACGTGGTGTGCCTGGACGCAGGTCATGGGGGTAAGGACCCCGGCAACCTCGGGACCGGCCGCTACAAGACCACCGAGAAGCACATCGCCCTCAACGTGACCCGCCTGCTCGGCAAGTACATCAACGAGGGCTACCCGGAGGTGAAGGTTGTGTACACCCGGGACGACGACCGCTTCATTGAGCTGAAGGAACGCTGTGCCATCGCCAACCGCGCCAAGGCTGACGTCTTCCTCAGCATCCACCTGAACGCCAACAACAGCGCCGACCCGCACGGTTGCGAGAGCTATGTGATGGGCCTGCACAAGACCGAGGCCAACATGCGCGTGGCCCAGCGGGAGAACGAGGCCATCCTGCTGGAGGAGGGCCACGAACTGAAGTACGACGGCTACGACCCCAAGGACCCAGAGAGCATGATCGCCCTCAGCCTGCGCCAGAACGCTTACCTGGACCACAGCCTGCTGTTCAGCTCGCTGATCCAGAAGCAGTTCAAGGAGCGCGTGGGCCGTGTTGACCGCGGTGTGAAGCAGGCCGGCTTCCTGGTGATCAGCTACACTTCCATGCCCAGCGTCCTCGTGGAGCTCGGTTTCCTCACCAATGCCAATGAAGAGGACTTCCTCCAGACCGAGAAGGGGCAGGACTACCTGGCCAGTGCCATCTACCGGGCCTTCAAGGAGTACAAGGCCACCCTGGAGGGCACCGACGTGCGGGTAACGCCCAACGAGGCCAAGCCCGACAGCACCAAGGTGGCCGTGGCCGTTCCGGATACGGTGAAGCCCACGCCCCCCGCACCCATCGTCAACCCGGTGGTAACAGAGCAGGGTGTCCGTTTCCGGGTGCAGATCGTGACCAGCAGCAAGCGCATCGACCCCAGCAAGCCCAAGAACTTCAACGGCTTGGAAGGTGTGCGCGAAGTGCAGGGTGCCGGCCTGTTCAAGTACCAAGTGGGCAATGAGCCTTCCTTGGAGAAGGCACGGGCCGTGCAGGCGAAGTGCCGCGAGAAGGGCTACGACGGCGCTTTCATCGTCGCGTACCAGAACGGCGAACGGATCGATCTTCAGAAGGCCGTTACTTTAGCGCAGTCTCCCTGAGCCAGAAGTCCGTGAAGATCAAGCGAGAGTATACCATTGCCGGCGTTGTGCTCGGTGGCATTGCCCTGTTGGTGTTCGGGGTCAACTACCTCAAAGGCCTCGACCTGTTCCAGAAGCGGAACATCTACTACGCCGTGTACAACGACGTCAGCGGCATCACCGGCAGCAGCCCGTTGTTCTACCACGGCTACAAGGTGGGCCAGGTGGTGGGCACCCGCCTCATGACCGACGGCAGCGGCCGCATCGCCGTGGCCTTCCAGGTGGATGCGGACGACCTGAAGCTGCCCCGTGATTCGCGACTGGAGATCTACAGCGCCGACCTGTTCACCCGCGCCGCGCAGATCGTGCTCGGCGACAGCAGTGTGATGGCCCAGCGGGGTGATACCCTGCTTGGCGACGCGCAGCTCAGCCTCACCGAGACCGTCAACCAGCAGATCGATCCCCTGAAGCGTAAGGCCGAGGCCATGATCGCCAGCGTGGATTCGGTGCTCACCTCCGTACAGGGCATCCTCAACAAGGACGCCCGCGGGCACTTGGATGGCAGTTTCGCCGACCTGCACGGAACCATGACCAGCGTGAAGCAGACCGCCCAACGCATGGACGCCCTCTTCGCCGCCGAAGCCGAGAGCATCAAGCTGACCATGGAGAACATCACCAAGCTCTCCAACACCCTGGCGGCCAACCAAGGGCGTCTGAACAACATCTTCGCGAACATGGATTCGCTGACCAGCTCCCTTGCGAGCGGTGAATTGCAGAAGGTGCTGAAGGACCTGAGCGACACGAGCAACGAGCTGAAAGGCACGTTGACCAAGATCAACGGAGGTCAGGGCACCTTGGGCCAGCTCATCACCAACGACAGCCTTTACAACAACCTGGAAGCCTCCAGCCGCCAGCTCGACCTGCTGTTGGAGGACCTGCGACTGAACCCGAACCGCTACTTCAGTGTTTTCGGGAAGAAGGACAAGCTGCAGAAGTTGAGCGACAGCGACGTCGAACGCATCCAACGGGCCATGCAGGCCGCACCGACCAAGTAAATGGGCATCGGCAATCTCGTGTTCATCGCGCTGTTGGGCGCGGCCGTGTGGTGGTTCGCCCGCAACGCTGGCCGGGTCAAACGGAACATCAATCTGGGGCGTGACGAGGACCGCAGCGACCGTTCCGCAGAGCGCTGGGCCACCATGGCGCGCGTTGCGCTGGGACAGGGTAAGATGGGCACCCGACCGGTCGCCGCTTTCCTGCACCTGCTGATCTACATCGGCTTCGTGCTCATCAACATCGAAGTGCTGGAGATCATCATCGATGGCATCTTCGGCACGCACCGGGTGCTCGCCTTCCTGGGCGGCTTCTACAACTTCCTGATCGGCAGCTTCGAGTGGCTGGCCTTGGGTGTGCTGGTGAGCTGTTTCGCCTTCCTCACCCGCAGGAACATCCTCAAGCTGAAACGCTTCTGGCAGCGCGAAATGACCAGCTGGCCCCGCACGGACGCCAACCTCATCCTGATCACC
The DNA here is from genome assembly GCA_020854015.1 of Flavobacteriales bacterium. Lineage (GTDB taxonomy): Bacteria > Bacteroidota > Bacteroidia > Flavobacteriales_F > PHOS-HE28 > PHOS-HE28. Next base: position 369 of record JADZGG010000235.1, on the reverse strand, counting down.
GAGATTCTGCTGATGTCAGCGCTGTTCACCATGAACGCGGCTGATGCCTTGCTTCAGCAACGTGGCGCTGAACACTACATCACCGCTGGCGCTTTCCCCGTCTCCGGCATGCTGATGCCGCTGTTGAGCGGGCTCTCGGATGGCGCGCTCATCGGATTGGAACGGGCATGCTGGTGGTTCCACATCATCGGTATCCTGGCTTTCTTGAACTACCTGCCATACAGCAAGCACTTCCACATCATCCTGGCCTTCCCGAACACCTACTTCAGCAGCCTGAAGCCGAAGACGGAAGTGCATAACATGGAGCGGGTGATGGGTGAGGTGAAAAGCATGATGGACCCCTCCGTTCCGCCGCCCGCGCCCAACCCT
>JADZGG010000234.1 GCA_020854015.1 Flavobacteriales bacterium | reverse complement strand
GCCCAGGTGATGGGCAACGATGTGGCCGTGGGCATCGGCGGCAGCAATGGGCACTTCGAACTGAACGTGTTCAAGCCGCTGATCGCCGCCAACGTGCTGCAGAGCGCCCGGCTGATCGGCGAGGCCTGCGTGAGCTTCAACGACAAGTGCGCGGAGGGCATCGAACCGAACCGTCCCATGATCCAGCGCCACATGGAGAACTCGCTCATGTTGGTCACCAGCCTCAACACCCACATCGGCTACTACAAGAGCGCCGAGATCGCCAAGAAGGCGCACAAGGAGGGCACCACGTTGAAGGAGGCCGCCGTCGCGCTCGGTCATGTGAGCGCCGAGGACTTCGACAAGTGGGTCGACCCGGCGAAGATGTGCAGCGAAGGCTGAACGCATGTTGCGCCGCTCGCTCCTGATCCTCGCTTGCATCGCTGGTCAATGGCTCGACGCCCAGGTCGCGGTGACCGGTGCCATGCGGAAGACCATGTGGGAAGGCCAGCTGTCCGGGCTCATCGCCATGGACAGCATCGCGAATCCAGGGACCTACGGCATTGGTCCGGTCGAGTACCTGCGGGGTGAGGTCACCCTCGTGGACGGACACTGCTTCGTTTCCTCAGCGATCAACGACAGCACCATGCAGGTACAGGAGCGCACCGATGTGAAAGCACCGTTCTTCGTTCGCGCAATGGTGAGCTCCTGGGTCGATGTGCCGCTTCCGCCAGAAGTGGTGGACCTTCCCTCGTTGGATGCGTTCCTGACCACATTGGGAAAGGAGCGTTCAGGGCCTTTTGTGTTCCGGATCGATGGCCTGGTCACCGAGGCCCATTTGCATGTGATGGATGTGCCGCCCGGCACGGAGATCCATGGACCGGATGATGCGCATGCCAGCCAGAAGAACTTCACGCTGCGCGACGTGAATGCAGAACTCGTCGGGTTCTTCTCCACGAAGCACAAGGCCGTGTTCACCCATCACGACACGAACATCCATGTCCACCTGCTGACCATGGATCGTAGTGCGATGGGACACCTGGAACGGTTGCGGTTCGATCCCTCGCGCGTGCGCTTGAAGATCGGCCGGCCCTAGCGTTGTCCTACTTCACCGGTAGCCTGGCGCTACGCCAGGCCGTGATCCCTCCGGAAAGGTCCTTGACGTCACCGAACCCCGCCGCGCTCATGGCCTCACGAGCAGCAGCGCTGCGCCTTCCCGAAGCACAGTACAGCAGCACTGGCTTCGCCTTGTCCAGGGTGGCCATTCGTTGCTCCAATACGCCACCCGCCCAGTCCAGATTCAAGGCACCTTCGATATGCCCATCAGCATATTCCGCTGGGGTGCGCACATCGATCAACAACACACCATGCGTGGCCAGGGCCTGTTGGAAGGCCTGGGTGTCCAAGGTACCTCCGCCTTGGGGAGCGGTGCAGGAAATGAGCACAAGGGCTGGTATGAGAAGAGTGAGGACTAGGCGGCGCATGACGGTGGCTTTCAGAAGGTGTAGTTGATGATGAGGTCAAGGTGATGCATGTCCACCCTGTTGTAGGTCTGTTTCGGGGTCAAAGCCACATCCTCCAGAGGCAGCTTCACTAGGTAGAGAAGCTGTATCACAAGTCCCTTCCAGCCGCCTTGGAATTGGTATTGGGCATTCACATCGAACTGTGTGTAGGATGGCATCGCGTACTTGTTCAGGCGTGCGTTGGTGGGCGCTGGGAGCCAATACACCCCGCCATCGGTCTGGAGGCGAAGGCCGGGGAGGAGATCCCGCCAGATGAGGTTGAGCGTAGCTGCGTGCAGATCTCCCAGCCCCTCGTTCCGTTCACGCGGCAGGAAGGTGAAGAAGGGATCACGACCCCATTCACGGGGCATGAGGTAGCGCCCCCGCGCCGTGACGCGCGTGTAGTTCGCCTGCCAGCGGAAGCGGCCGTGGTCCATCCGGAAGCGGCCACTGAAGGCCCAGGAGGAGCTGCCGGCCGGCATGTACGCCGCGCTGTCATTCAGCCCACCTGCATTGGTCACGGCGTCCTGGCGCACGGCTTGTCCGCTCAACATCCATCGCTGCTCCTTCTTTCCAAGGTCAGCCTGCAGCAGGGCCGTGTTGAAGATGTTCTCGACGTACAGGTCCCAAGCGGAGATCTTCAAGCGTTTGGCGAAGTGATGGTCGATGTTGGCGGCGAAGATGCCTGCGCTCCGGAGCAAGGGACCATAGCTGTTTGGCTTGCCGAACACGTTCACGCCGGTGGGGTAGAGGCTCATGCTCTCGGCGATCCCATACCACGATGCGGTGCTGCGCGGGGAGGCCTTATACAGCCAGCCCACTTCCAGGTGCGTTCCCTTCTTCGTGGTGTGGGCGCCCCAGACCCCCTCGAACAAGGAAGGATGCATGCGACCGTCCTGTGGGTTCAGGAACGGCGTGTTCAATTCCTGCCGGCCGAACACGATGCGGGTGCGTTCACGGGCGTAGTTCAGCTGGAACAACTGCAGGTAGGCCACGTCATTCCGTTTCCGCGGATCGGTCACGTCGAACAGCCCGAGCTCATAGCGGCTCAGTTGTCCGGTGCTCGGATCCGGCTTCGTGAGATCCGAAGTGACCAGATCGAAGGTGTAGCCTCCACTCAACTTGAACTGGAAGCCCTTCCAGCGTTCGGAGCCGAATCCAAGTGAGCCGCCGAAGGCTATGGCGTACAGGTCGGTGAGCTCGCCCTGGTTGATGGTGGCCATCGAATACTGGCGGAAGCGCCCCTCCACCTTTCCCTTGCGCATGATGTCGGAGAGCACGGTCTCCTTCACAGTGCTGTCCTTCTCAGGGATGTCCAGTTCGTCGTGCTGCGCGCGACTCAATGTTGTGGAGCCGAGCAACGTGAGCATGAACACCACGCCCCGCATGGTTCCCCATGGCGGTTTCACCCGGAGGGTCATGCCTTAGAAGCCGGCCTTGATGTAGCTCCAGCCCTCCTCCTGTCGCTCCACGATGTGGATGATCCCGGCCTTGACGTAGCCCGCGTCGGGAAGGACTTTCGTTCGGTCGAGCTTGCGCTCGGTGATGGTGTTCTCACAGGCCAGGAACACGATGCCCTTGGCCATGAACTCCTTCACCTTCTCCTGCACCACGCTCCGGTCGCTCATCAGTATGTCCATGCCCGGGCCATGGCACACCACCTCCAACTGCATGGT
>JADZGG010000233.1 GCA_020854015.1 Flavobacteriales bacterium | reverse complement strand
CCTGCCGAGAAGTTCACACAACAGTTCATCGAAGCGGTGAAGAACAACACCGTGGGCGACTTCAGCCAGTTCTATCAGATGATGGACGTGTTGATGATCGACGATGTTCAATTCCTTGCTGGTAAGGAGAAAACGCAGGATGTGTTCTTCCACATCTTCAATCATCTCCACCAGACCGGAAAGCAGATCGTCATCACGAGCGACAAAGCACCCGTGGAGATGCAGGGCATGGAGCAACGCTTGCTGAGCCGCTTCAAGTGGGGCTTGAGCGCCGACCTGCAAACCCCTGGTCTCGAAACGCGTATCGCCATCCTCGAGAAGAAGATGTACGCCGAGGGCATCGAACTTCCCAAGGAAGTGGTGGAGTATCTCGCCTACAGCATCACCACGAACATTCGCGAACTCGAAGGCGCCATGATCAGCTTGATCGCCCAGAGCTCACTGAACAAGCGTGCAGTGACCTTGGACCTGGCGAAGCAGATGATCGACAAGTTCGTGAAGAACACTGCGCGCGAGGTGTCGATCGACTACATCCAGAAAGTGGTGTGCGATTATTTCGACCTGCCGATCGAGCTGTTGAAGAGCAAGACTCGCAAACGCGAGGTGGTGCAGGCCCGTCAGATCGCCATGTACTTCGCGAAGAAGATGACCAAGAGCTCACTGGCCAGCATCGGTGCGCACTGCGGTGGTAAGGACCACGCCACCGTGCTGCATGCCTGCCGCACTGTGAACAACCTGCAGGAGACCGATAAGCAGTTCCGCGGCTACTTGGAGGACCTCGAGAAAAAGCTCAGCATCCACTGACCCCGACCCACTATCATTCAGAAGGACCGCCCATCAGCGGTCCTTCTTCTTTTCACACCTTCGCGCCGCTGGCACTTAGCACCAGCCCTGACCCGATGAAGATCCTCATGGTATGCCTTGGCACCATCTGCCGCAGTCCGATGGCCGAAGGCATCCTGCGGCGCCGCGCTCAACAGGCGGGGCTCTCGGTCACCACCGATTCAGCTGGCACAAGCTCGAACCATGTCGGCCAGGCTCCGGACCAACGCGCCACGCAGGCCATGCGTGCCTATGGCATCGACATCACCGATCTGCGCGCCAGGCAGTTCAACGTATCGGACCTCGATTCCTTCGATCGGATCTTCGCCATGGACAGCAGCAACCTGGACGACATCCGTGAACTGGCCGGTAACGATGTTCAATTGAGAAAGGTGAGCCTACTGATGGACCTGATCCCGAACGGACGTGTGCGTGAAGTTCCCGATCCATACTACGGCGGTCAGGAAGGCTTCGATGAGGTTTTCCGTATGCTCGACCAGGCATGCTCCGTTCTGGTGGAACAACTCCGCACCCGTGGCTGAGGGAACGCTCTACCTGATGCCCGTGTGGTTGGGTGAAGCGGGTGGACCGGAGCAGCTTGCACCGGAGAACATCGCTATCGTAGCAAGCACCACGTTGTACTTCGCAGAACACGAGAAGACGTCGAGACACATGTTGCGTCGCATGTCACCCACCATCGATCTGCCGTCCCTGGAGATCCATCGCATGGACAAGGACACTGAAGAGCAGGACGTGCAACGCTACATGGCCATGCTGCGCAATCGTGATGGTGTGATGTTGAGCGAAGCAGGCATGCCGGCCATCGCCGACCCGGGCGCACGCTTGGTGGCAGCCGCACATCGTGCGGGCATACGGGTGGTGCCCTTGTCAGGCCCATCTTCCCTCCTGCTCGCATTGGCCGCATCAGGCTTGAACGGACAGCACTTCACATTCCATGGCTACCTGCCAGTGAAGCCCGATGAGCGCAAGCAAGCGATCAAGCGATTGGAGCACGAAGCTCAGCGCACGGGCGCTGCGCAGCTCTTCATTGAAACACCCTACCGCAATGATGCAATGCTGGCGGAACTGCTGCGCACCTGCCAGGACCGCACGCTGCTGTGCATCGCCATGGACCTGATGCAACCCACTGCTTTCATTCGCACACGCACCGCACATGAATGGCGTCAGATGCAGACTGAGCTGGGTAAGCACCCGGCCGTGTTCATCCTTGGAGCAAGACCCTAGGGCAGTTCCGTCGCCACTCGCTCCAATACCTCCAGTTCGTAGACCACGGTGGTGAACGGCGGAACAATGCCCGCTGCGGAACCTTCCGCACCGAAAGCGTACTGCGATGGAATAATGAATGTCGCCTTGCCACCACGACCCAGCTTCCTCAGGCCGATCTCCAAGCCACGGATCACCTGCCCCGGATCACCCAACCGGAAGCTCAACGGTGTGCCACCCTTGTAAGTGTCGTCGAAGCGTTCGCCGTTGAGCGCGTGCGCCACATAGCCGATCGTGATCAGATCTCCAGTTCGCAGCAAGGGTTCGGTGCCTTTCAGATGCTCGACCACGTAGATGCCTTGATAGGCAGAAGCTCGCTCGTCGATGCCCTTGGCATGCAGGTAACGTCCTAATTCGGCCTGTTCCTCCAGCTCACGGTCCTCACGCCAAGCATTGTATGCGGCGGCTTCTTCGCGCATCTGCGCTGCGGTCTTCAGTTCCCTCAAGGTCAGGTCCACGCGAACCATGCCAGTGTCCATGGGCACCTTGGCGCAACCCAAGCGTTCCCAAGGCACTTTGGCGGCTGGCAACCACATGCTGAGGCTATCACCTTGGTGTAGTCGTTTCAGCACAGGCGCCATCTCCGTTCCTAAAAGTGACCAGGCTTCACTGAACAGTTCGCTACTGTACAACGAACCGAGCGGAGCGTTCCCAGAGGAAGCACGCACCATCAGCGCAACATGATCACTGTCGTTCATGACGCGGTCCCCTTCCCCCAAGGTGATGAGGCGGTAATACAGGTCACCACCGAGCGACTTGTAGCCAGGATAGGGCGAGCGTGAGCAGGCGGTCCACAGGATGATGATGGGCACAAGCGCCCATAGCTTCCTCATTTCCGGGGCGAGGTCAGTTTCTCAAGACCGATGTGATACACCACCGTGCTGCGCATTGGCACCTTCGACAGGTCGCCGGCAAGCCCGTGAGCCCGATGGCTCGGGATCACGACCACCGCACTGTCCCCGGGTGACATGAACTGAACGGCCTCATGCAATCCGCTTTCCACTTCATCGTGCTCCACACGGAACGACTCGGGCGCACCGGGTGGAGTGAAATAGCAGGTGTCCCCGTTGAGCAAGGTGAGCAGGTAGTTGACACGGGCCAGTTGTTCCGGTCGAGCAGGTTCACCCGGAACATCGCGGACCATGCGCCAACGCACACCCGTGCCTGTCTTATTGAATGCGACCTGCTGTCGGGTCACCCACAGATCAATGTCGCGTGACTCACGCTCCAACCAGCGCTTGTTCTCATCGATGAGCGACTCCTGTCGCTGAGGTACGGAAGGCGCGGGAGGAACGCGCCCGTTCTCACAGGCCGTCACCAGCAAGAGAGCGATGAGGAGGAACTTCATGCGGGATGGGAAGCTATGAATGCGGGCAGCTCGGCGAGGAACAGGTCGACTGCTGCCTCGAGCGCAATACGTGTCGCTCCGCCCGCTGCATTGATGTGCCCCCCCCCTTCGAAGTGCGCGGAGAGGAACCGGTTGACCGGAAGCATGCCTTTGGACCGCAGGCTCACCTTCACCATATCGCCACGCTCCACGAAGAAGGCAGCCAATCGTATTCCACGGATGGAGAGGCCGTAGTTGACCAACCCCTCTGTATCGCCGGGTTTGAAGTTGTGGCGGGCCAGGTCCTCCTTGGTCAGGGTGATCAGAGCGGTGCCCAGTTCAGGCATCACACGCAGGCGCTCGCTCAGCGCAAAGCCCAGAAGCCGCAAGCGGTCCTCGGTGTTGTCGTCCAACACGGAGCTGACGATGTGGTCGGGCACAGCACCCAGCTCCATCAACCGGGCTGCCACCCGAAGAGTGTGCGGTAGGGTACTGCTGAAACGGAACGAGCCCGTATCGGTCATGATCCCGGTATAAAGGCAGGTGGCGGCGTCCGCGGTGATCTGCGCTTCGTGGCCCAAGGCGTTCACGATATCATACACCATCTGGCAGGTGCTGCAGGCGCTCACATCACTGAAAGTGATCGCGGCAAAGTCATCCGGATCCTGGTGGTGGTCGATCAGCACGCGGAAAGGTGCGGCGCGAAGGCTTTCCTCCAAGCCTGACACGCGATCCGGTCGATTGAAGTCCAGACAGAACAGGACCTCGCATTCGGACATGGCCTTCTTACTGGCAGGCCCATCCTTATCGAGCGACAGTGCGGCATCCGCTCCTGGCATCCAATGCAGGAAGGAAGGCGGCGTGTTCGGGAGCACGACGTTCACATCGTGCCCCAGTTGCCGCAACACCAACGCCAGACCGAGGGTACTGCCCATCGCATCACCGTCGGGATTGTAGTGCGCGGTAATGGCAATGCGGCGCGGTCGGGCGAGTGCTTCGCGGAGGGCTGCGATCTGCTCGGGCGGAGCTGAAGAGGTATAATGCATGAGGGCGGCCCCAAAGGTAGCCGCCCTCATGGAGTGCGATCCGGATGGATCAGAAGCCGATGTTCGGCGAAGGCATATGCTCGATGAGGATGCCCACGCAACCGATGTCGAGGCCTTTCTTGTTGCCGTCCGTGGCACCGGCGGCCATCACCTCGATGATGAGG
>JADZGG010000232.1 GCA_020854015.1 Flavobacteriales bacterium | reverse complement strand
CGACCCAGGGAACACAGGCCAGCGTTTCCACGTTGTTCACCACGGTGGGCCGGTTGAAGAGTCCTTGCTGGGTGGGGTATGGAGGACGCGTGCGCACCTCACCACGTTTGCCCTCGATGCTGTTGAGCAATGCTGTCTCTTCACCACACACATAGGCACCTGCGGCCTTGATCACACGGAAACGGAAACTGAAGCCGCTGCCTTTGATGTCATGGCCAAGCCAGCCTTTGGCCTCCAGTTCCGCCACGGCCTGCTTCACCACTTCCACAGCTTCAGGATACTCGGCCCGTATGTAGAGCACACCGCTGTTGGCGCCGATCACATAGCCACCGATCATCATGCCGAGCAATACCAGATGCGGTCGCCGTTCCAAGAGGAAGCGATCACTGTAGGCTGCAGGGTCACCCTCATCGGCATTGCACACGATGTACTTCTGCGCGCCTGGCGTGTTGCGTGCCGACTCCCACTTCAGTCCCATGGGGAACCCCGCTCCACCGCGACCACGGACGGTGGCGATCTTCAACTCGTTCAGCACGTCCGCAGGGTCGCTCTTCAGCACTTGTTCCCACAGCGCATAGAACGCCTCCAGTGATGGCATGGGTGCCGTCAGGATCGGCTCCGCCATCGTGGTGCCCACATGGTGATGGTCCATGCCGGGGTGCGCTAGCGGGTCTTTCGAAGCGTCGCTCTTCTCTTGCTCGTTCAGCAATTCTCCGATGCGCTCGATGTTCTTGCCGCTGTGGTTCAGGCCACCCACATGGAAGGCGCTGTTCTCATGGCAGCGGCCCAGGCAGCACATGTGTCCGATCTCCTCCGCCTTGAAGTGCTTCTTCAGTTCGCGGTGCACGTGCTCCTGCGTACCGGCCACCAGGCAGGCGCTGCCGTTGCAGACGTAGGCTTTCTTCCCCGCGTTCTCCTTCCGCAGGAAGTCGTAGAAGCTGCTGGTCCCGTATGTGATGGCCTCGCCGATGAGGTAGTGGTCGGCGATCTCGGTGAGCTGCGCGTCCGAAGGTGTGCCCGTTCGCGCGGCGGCCTGCTGAAGGCGCTCCCAGAGCGGATCATCGAGTTCCTTGCCTTCGCGGCCGGAGAGTGCGGAGATGTTCTTGGACATGCAGGGCTCGCCGATCAATGATGCACAGGCGAGGATCGCCAAGGTATGAAGGTGACCCGCTCGTGCGCGGTCACGCGTCCGCGTCCGGATGCTTCGGCTTGCGCTTGTATGTCTTTCCGCTCTTCACCACCTTCTCCCGGAAGCGCCCGTCCAAAGCACCGGCAGCCACCTGCGCCGCGCGCTTCGCTTCCCGCTCGATCTCCGCAGGCGTCACTTTCCTCTTCTTCCGCTTCGCAGCCATGAAGCGAAGATCGGAACTGTCCGTGATCACCCTTTCCCGGAAGTGGCATGCCACCTATCTTTTCGATCCCAATTCATGTCTCTCCCATGAAAAAGCTCTTCAAGGTCCTTGGCGTTCTTCTGCTCATCCTCATCCTGGTGGTGGTCGGTGCCATCACCTACGTCACCCAGGCACTGCCCAACATCGAAGCTCCTGCCGACCTGAGGGTGGAGGTGACACCTGAACGGGTGGCGCGTGGTGAGTACCTCGCCAACCACGTCTGCGTTTGCATGGACTGCCACAGCACGCGCGACTGGAACACGTTCGCAGCTCCGCCCGTTCCAGGTACGCTCGGGAAGGGAGGTGAGGTGTTCGATCGGACCATGCAGTTCCCCGGTCGCTTCGTGAGCCGCAACATCACTCCGTATGGCATCGGGAGCTGGAGTGATGGCGAGATCTACCGTGCCATCACCAGTGGCGTGAGCAAGGATGGACATCCCTTCTTCCCGGTGATGCCCTATCCTTACTACAACACGATGGACAACGAGGATGTGTACAGCATCATCGCCTACCTGCGGTCACTGCCGGTCATCGAGAGCCAACCCGAACCTTCGAAGGCGGACTTCCCGGTGAGCGTGATCCTGCACACGATCCCCAAGCCCGCTGCTCCGGTGCAACGGCCCGACCCCAGTGATAAGTTGGCGTACGGTGCCTACGTGACCAACGCCGCGGGCTGCCGCGAGTGCCACACCAAAATGGTGAACGGAGAACGGATGGGGGAACCCTTTGCCGGAGGCTTTGAGTTCAGCTTTCCGAACGGGGCCGTGCTCCGGTCACCGAACATAACGCCGAGCGTCAAGGGTGGCATCGGAACGTGGACGCGCGATCAATTCATCGCACGCTTCAAGTCATACAGCGACAGCACTTATATGCCGAAGAAGATCGACCATGCGAAGGGCGACTTCCAGACCGTGATGCCATGGAGCATGTACACCGGCATGACGGAACAGGACCTTGGCGCCATCTATGATCACTTGTTCAGTTTGGAACCGGTCGAGAACAGCATCGAACGCTGGACGGATCCGGTGGCCAAGACGAACTAGCCACTTGCTTCAGGAGGAGGTATCCGACCCGGCTGTGCGCAGCTTGCCGTAGTAGCACACGTCCAGCAGGCGGCCGTCGCCGGTGCGGAAATCGTGGCGCAGCAGACCTTCCTGTTGAAAGCCACAGCTCTCCAGCACACTGATGCTCGCCTTGTTCTCGGGGTCAACGCGCGCATAGACCTTATCCAGCCCGAGCACACTGAAAGCATGGTCCACCGCCCAGATCACGCCATAGGTCGCAAAGCCCTGGCGCCGGTAGGTGCTGCCCACGAAGTAGGCGATCTCGCACTTCGGAACGCTCCAGTCCAGTTGCTTGAGGAACACGGCGCCGGCAGGTTCTCCGGCTTCGTGATCGCGGAGAATGAAGCAGAACATCTCCCGCGATTTGGCCTTGTCGATCAGGTCGCCGATGTACCGCTTGGCAGAACGACGGTCAGTCATGCGTGCGGTGGTCACCGGGAAATACGTGGCAAGGTCGATCCGCTCGGCGTCTATGAGCTGCAACAGCCCTTCCGCATCGTCGGCCACCAAGGGAGTGATGATGACGTAGTTGCTCATTGCTCGTCGCGCATCCGCAGTGCGGCCTCCCGCATGTGCAGTGCGCGTTCCCGACCAAGATAGCGTTCCACACCGGCATGCACGAGGTACACCAGCGGCGTGCTGAGCACGGCCACCGCCAACTTGTACGTGTAGGCGGTCAGCACGAGTGCCGTTGCCATCGGGAAACTCATGTCCTTGAAGATCCAGAAGGCCACATAGGTCACCACTACGCTGTCGATCAGTTGGCTCACCAGCGTGCTACCAGTGGCCCGCAACCAGATCCGCTTGTCGCCGGTGATCCGCTTGATGCGACGGAACACGAAGGCGTCCACCAACTGGCCCACCACGAAGGCGGTGAGCGAACCCAGGATGATGTTCATGCCCTGCCCGAAAATGCTGGTGAAGGCCGCTTGCATATCGGGCACACCCTGCCGTGCACTGCTGGTGATCCACCATCCTTGCTCTGCTGGCATATGGATCGCGAAGTACATCACCACGAATGCGAAGGTGATGAGGCCCGTGGTGAGCAGGGTGAGGAAGCGCACACCCCGCACGCCATAGTAGTCGTTGATCACATCGGTCAGGATGAACACGATGGGCCAGGGCAGCACGCCCACGCTCAATACGAAGCTCAGGTGCGGTTGGCTGAGCAGTGTGAAGTCGGCTTTAGTGATGCCGAGCAGACTCTCCAGTTGGAAGAGCTTCACGCCGATCATCTCAGCAATGAGCGCGTTGGCTGCGAAGAATGCGCCGAGGATGATGAACAGACGCGTAGCCTTGTCTGCCAGGATGGAGTGGATCATCGGCGATGAAGGTAGCCGATGATCGCGGCCTAACGGGTCCGCGTTGTGGCCACACGCGCGCTGACGATGCGTCCTTCCTTGATCATGAAGGGTTCTCCATCCAGATCGAAGCGTTCCCCTTCGTTCAGATCGGCAAGGCGGACCAGGTCGCTCTCCATGGTGTGAACGCTGCCGCCCGTGGCCCGCGCCAACTCCAGGTACTCTACGTTGACGCCGCCCGCCACGCCGCAAAGGATCACGTGCACCGGACGGGTGATGCGGTCGGTCAGTGACTTGTCCTTGATCGGCGCCCAGTTGTCGGCGATCATCACCAGATCACCTTTCGGGAAGTGCTTTTCTGCAGCAAGCACCGCCTCGACGTTGTTCTCCGGTCCGTCACCACCCGATCCTGCCGTCATGGTCTTGATGGCCAAAGCCTGCACCTCCGTGTACTTGGTGGTCGACGCCGTGTAGATGCCGCCGGTCCGGCCGATGATCTTCCGTGCGTCCGGCGTCGTGTCACCATCGTTGAAGAAGACCCACCCTTTCGGGGCATCCTTCAGTGTGGCCATCTTCGTCCACAACACCAGTTGGGCCGTGTAAGGTGCCATGCTGCCGGTCAGGTCGGCCACCACCACAGCATCCTTCCACTGGTTCCTATCCATCACTTGCGGAATGGTACTGTCAACCGACCACCAAGGACTGAAGGTGATCACTGCTGTATGATCTGAAGAGGTCGGGCTGCTGCCGCCCAAACGAGGAGCCGTTCCACTTGTGCGCGAGAGCTCGCTGAGGACGACTGTATCGTTCTCCTCCTTACTGATGCGTGGTGCAACTGACCCGCTGGGAATGACCATTGCCTTCGGCATTGTTGGCGTTGCCTTGAACAGGTCGCGCACCAGGGCCACCTCGGCGGATCGGGTCTCCTTGGTAGGGCGTGGTCGATACGCGATCACGATACCATGGAACAAGGTCCTCGCCTGATCTTCGGTACGGCAGTCGGTCTGCTTCACCAAGCGCCATTCCACCCCGGCACGTTCGAACAGGTCCGGAGCCAATTCACGTAGCCGTTCGACCCGGCGTGTGTTGAGCCCTGTCAGATCGCGTCCTTTCGGATAGTCGCTGTACACAATGTCCACGCGTACGACCTGGGCCCCGTTCAGTCTGGCCCTCACATCGTTGATATCACTCGCCGAGCCTGCGAAATCCATGGGAATGCGCAGCAGCTTTCCACCGAAGGCGAGCGGGGCGTAGGTGGCCACCGCGATCGGACTCCGCAGCGCTTCATCGGGGTCCGAGGCGGCTTGACAGGGGAGCTTGTTCACGGCGAACAGGGCAATGCTGATCAGTGCCAGCGTGCGGAGCCAATGGAAGGTAAGCGTGGGTGATGAGGTGCTCATGGCAGTGGTTTCTACCATGAATGCGCGATGCAGGAGAAGGTGACCCTATGTCGTTTCGCGTGTGTCGTCCACCACTACCGCGCGATAAGCTCGAACCACATCTTCCGGGCAAACCATCCGATCACCCCGCCACGTTCACGCCGATCAGTTTGCCGATGCCGAAGGTGATGGCCGCCGCCGCCAGCCCGAAGAGCACCTGTCGCATCCCGGAGAACCAAATGCTGCGACCGGTGAACAAGGTGATCGCGCTGCCGATCGCGAAAAGCCCGATCGCGCTCAAGCCCACACTGATGCCAATGGCCTGCATTCCGCCCAGCCAGAAGAAAGGCAGCACCGGTAGGATCGCTCCGATACCGAACAGGAAGAACGAAGTGATGGCCGCTTCCCACGCCGAGCCCTGCAACTCTTCGGTGTTGATCCCGAGCTCTTCTTTCACCAGCATCGCGTGGGCCTTGTCCGTGTCGCTCATCAGTTCCGTGGCCAAGCGTTCAGCTTCCGCTTCGCTGATGCCTTTGGCCATGTAGATCAGCGTAAGCTCTTTCCGTTCGCCTTCGGGATTCGTCTGTAGCTCGGTCATCTCCAACACCATCTGCCGCTCGTACAGTTCCTGCGAGCTCTTCACGCTGATCCACTCACCGAGCGCCATGCTCAAGGCTCCGGCCAGCAAACCCGCAAGCCCTGCAAGCAGAACGCCCTGATCACCTTCGGTGGCGCCGGCCACACCCATCACCAGGCTCATGTTGCTCACCAGGCCGTCGTTCGCACCGAGCACTGCGGCGCGCAAGGCGTTACCGCCCACGCTCTTGTGCTTGCCTTCGATCCGCCCCAGTTGTTCGCCCGCCAGGCCCCGCTTGTTCCCTGCGAGGGACTGCAGAATGCGCACGTGGTTCTGTTCCGAGCCGGTGATCGGCTCCCCATTGCGCCGCTTCTGCACAACGGTGGCCTTTGCCAGTCCTTTCTCCACGTCCATCAGCTGTGCGATCACGTGGTCGTAGCCCATCATACCGCCAATGCGGTCCAGGGTGCGTGCACGCCATGAAGGACCTGGCATGTTGCTCATGACACCGGTTAGCTTCAGCTCATTGAACGCGTGATCGGCGTGTCCCCGTTCGATCCCCGCCATCTCGCGGAACAGTTTCGCCACCTGAGCATCCGTTTCATGTGCCGCGATGCGGTCATACAGGAACGCCGCGTCGATCTCGGTCTGCAGACTTTCCTTGCGGAGCTTGGGGGAGGGGGTGGACATGCTCGAAGGTCCGGATGATCGAGCGATGGTCAACTGAGCACGGTCACTTGGTCACCTGCCCTGATCATCCCGCTCGTGGACCCTATCGCGTTCATCCCGAACAATACTTTTTCTCCATCGCCTCGGTACGTCGCCAAGGTGCGCAGGGGTTCCTTCCCGCGCTGGCCTGTTCGTTGGTCTGTCGTGATGATCATGCAGCGTGCACATGGCTTCACAAGCTGGAAGTTCACAGCACCGATAGCGATCTTCTTCCATGCGTCCTCTTGGAACGCTGAACCACCCGTGATCACAAGATTGGGTCGAAAGCGCTCCATTGGGACGGGTTCTTCCAAGCGCGCATTGAGGTCATCGAGCGATGCCTGTGAGACGATCAAGTAGGGAAATCCATCGCTCAAGGAAGTAAGGCTTTCGGCATACCGCACGTCCGTAATACGATTCGTTGCATTGGGCATGAACACTAGCCGCACCGAGCGACCAACACGATCACTGAGCCATTGACTCCAGGCAACATCACCCACCAAGGTGTCGACGGAATCGTCCCATATGCGGGTCGTGAGGTTCGCGCCTTTGCTGATGCGCCAAGGCAGATCGAGCGAGGAACCGTCGCGCATGTCCGTGATGCGGAAACCATCGGGCAGCGCGGACGTGTGCAGGCAGGCCATCATCGCCAGCTCGCGTTGCGAAAGGAACACTCCTGCTTCGTCCACAAACATCCAGCGCCGGTCGTGCTCCAGGCCGCGGTCCGTTAGCTGTGCTTCCTTCACGCTGAAACCACCGAGCGACTTGATCGGATAGCAACGAATGGAAGCGAGCGTGAGGTCGCTCATTGCCGCACCACGCGTTGGATCCGCTCCGTTCCGTTCCGCCGCAGCACGATCAGGTAGGTGCCCTTCGCTGCAGGAAGCCCGACGCGCGTCCCATTGTTCGTGCGTTCGATGGCCGTAGGTACGCGCTGTCCTGTGGGAGCGAACACCTCCACCACTGCATCCCGGGGATCCGTCAAAGTGAACGAGCCATCAGCCGTTGGGTTCGGGAAGAGCGTGGGTGTTGCGTTCGATGCTTCGCCGATACCAACGGGACCCATCGTCGCGCTATCCTGTGCCACCAAGGTCGGTGTTCCGTCCATGCTGTCATACATGGTTCGGAAGGTGTCGATGCGTGTGCCGCTGTTGCTGAACATCTCGGCGTTCCAGCGTGGAGGTACGGGCTGATACCAGACATGCGCTTTCACGTTGATCGCGCCTCCATATCCGTTGAGCGGTGCGTGGTAGTGGATCTTGTCGCCACCATCACCTTCAATACCCAGGGCATCGCGATTGAAGTCAAGGTCGCTTGCCGCTACACCCGCGATCAGGGTGGTGTCGTAGCTGGGGTGCGAAGTTGTGAAGCCGGAGGGAACGAGGCGGTTGTCCTTCAAGGGCGACTTGGCGCGTTCCAGCACTGTGGTCACGTTGTCGT
>JADZGG010000231.1 GCA_020854015.1 Flavobacteriales bacterium | reverse complement strand
TGGCAGCGCTTCAGCAAGGCTGGAACATCGTCCACGAAACCGGCCAGTTCCACCGCTCCCTCCAAGCCCAGATCTGCGATGCGCTGCCTCAAAGCCTTGTCCCGACCGGTACCGGCGACCACCAGCATGGCTTGCGGAAAACGGTTCCGGACCTGCGCCAACGCCTCTACCGCTTCCACCTGCCCTTTGCCGGGGTGGATCAAGCCCACCTGCACAAAACGGAACGGGGCCAGCTCCGTCCATCGCTCCATCATCGTCAGCCGAAGTTCCTCGTACCGTGCTCTGGGTAGCACTCCATTGGGCACCACTTCGATCCGCGTGGTGACGGGCACGTACCGTAGCACATCGCGTTTCACCGCCTGGGAGATGGCCACCACACAAGCGGAAGCTCCAAGGGCCCGGCCATAGGCCCTCCGCCCCGCATCAAGGTGCAGGCGATAATGCAGCTCAGGCAGCTCCCGGATGTGCCACACATGCGGCTTACCGAGCGCAAGGGCCACAGGATGTCCGATCGGCACCGCTGCCGAATTGGACAGGACGATCTGCGTGCCATGCGCTCGCAAAAGGGCGACCGCTTCGGGGACCAAGGCAGCATTGTGCGCGGCCCGAGCGCGTGCAGCTCTGCGGTAGCTGAGGTATTGAATGATCCGGTGATGCGGGCGCCCCATGTAGCTGCGCTCGGACATCCACGGCTCGAACGGGATCACGGCGAATGAAATGCCTTCCGCTTGCAAGGCTCCGGTCAATGGCCCCGCCTTGGGTACCACCACGAACGGATCAAGGACACCGCGGCCGCGAAGCTCCGCCACCCATTCCAGCATGGAGCGGTTGGCACCGTATAGCTCGGCGTAATGAGTGAAGATCGCGGTGTGAAGCGCCATAGGTGCGAGGTGCACGAATGTACCGATCACTGCCGGGCGGCAGCACCCAGGATGTCCTGGAGCTGGTCGATGCGATCCTGTTGGCGGTGATCGCGCTCAGCCCGCAAGCGTCCGGCCTGTCCCATGCGAAGGGCCAAGGCCGGGTCCCGCGCCAGGGTCAGCAAGTGCCCGGCCATCACGTCCACTTCACGTTCGCCGCAAAGCGATCCGCTCACCCCGTGTTCCACCACATCGGGTATGCCAGCATGCCGCGTGGCCACCACTGGCATGCCGCTGGCCATGGCCTCCAACACGCTCAAAGGTGTCCCTTCATGATCATTATCCGCCGTGACCACACTGTGTTGAACGAAAGCGCGCGAGGTGGCCATGAGCTCGGACACGCGGTCATGCGAGACGGCACCGGGCAGTTCCACCACGCCCTCCAGCCCAAGTGCGGTCACTAACTGTCGTGTGCTTTCCCATAGAGGGCCGTTGCCTGCCATGGTCAGTCGAAGGGACCGGTCCTGCTCCCAAGCCTTGTGGAACGCGAGCAGCGTCAAGGCCGGGGCCTTCTTATCCACGAAACGACCCACGGATAGGAAATGCGGCGGCGCCTGATCCGGTCTGTGGGGTTGGAACCGGTCCAGGTCCACGCCATAGCGGACATAGTGGAGCCGGTGCCTTGGTGCGCCAAGTTCAAGCAGTTGCTCCTCCATTTCATGGCTCACGACCACGATCGCCGCTGCTTTTGACAGTGTCCGTGCGTAACTCTTGTTTTCCGCAAGGAGTTTCACGTGGAAGGCGTCGATGCCGTGGAAATGGACGACGAGCGGAAGGTCAAGTCGATCGCAGATCGGCCACACCGCTTCACCGGTGGGGCCGTATTCGGCCAGCACGACGTCGATCCGTTGTGATCGCAGGAGCTTCGTGATCCGGGCGGAGAGCGCCTGCGCATAAGTGGTGCCGGTCAGCTTGCGGTGAACACGCTGCCACAAGGCCTCGCTCAAGAGCGGTTCTCCAATGGCCGTGCGCTTGGGAAGGTGCCCGTCGGTAAGCACAAGCTCCACGCCTTGCAAACGAGCGATGTGCGCAGCGATGAAGGTCTCGCTGTAGGCGTTGCGGTTCGGCGATATGAGCGCGATGCGCGGTATTGACATCGGTGATGAGGCGCAAAGGTGGCAAGGATCCGCCGCCCGTGCAGCACCACCGGATCAGTCCTTCTGACGATGTGCTTGACGGGCGACCCACTTGCTGCGCAGGAAGCCAAGAAGAAAACGCAAGCGCGAACGGTCGTTCAGCCGTATAGCGTCCACTTCCTTGCTCAGCCAGGACCGTGCTGCGAAGAGCTTCGACCAGGCCGCATACAATGCGGTTTCCTCCACCCGTTGGTCCACACCGGGCAGTGTTGCCAGCTCGTCACGGATCATGCGCTCCTCGAGCAAACGGCGTTTACGACGTTCGGCCGAATGGTGAAAGCGCGAAACGGCAGCATGCTCCCGGAAGTGGTTCAATTCATCCGCGACGAAGCCGATCCGCGTACGCGAAGCCAGACGCACCCAGAAAAGCCAATCGCCGCACATGCGCATGTCCTGGGTGCCTTCCCAAATCCGTGGATCGTTCACCAGCTCCCGGAGGAAGATCGCGGCGCTCGCATTGGGCACCACGTTCTTCACCTTCAAGTAGCGTTGAACGAACACCATACCCGGGATCACCAGGTCCTGCGTGAAAGGGTTCGGGGTGAAAGAGGCCGTGTACTGCAGCATGGAGCCCTTGCGGATACCAGCTTCATCGATGATCCGGGACTGCGCATAACGCAAGCCCCCCTCGCGCGTAGGCTGCACCTTCAGCAAGCGTTCCAGTAGATCAGGGGCACAGCTGTCGTCGCTCTCCGCGATCCACACCCAGGTGCCACG
>JADZGG010000230.1 GCA_020854015.1 Flavobacteriales bacterium | reverse complement strand
TTCACGACCGACCGCATGTAAGTGCCTGCGGACGTTGTCACGCGCGCCAGGTACATGCCGGCCGCCAGTTGGCCCACATCCAAGTGATCCACCGCACCAGCCACCAGCAGCGGACGACCGCGCAGGTCCAGTAGTTCCACGGAAAGCACCCGTTCGGTCTTGTGGGCGATGTAGAGCACATCAATTGTCGGCGATGGCCAGAGGCACAGGTCCTGATCGTGCACCAACTCGCTCACTGCGCTCGCATCATTCACCGTGAACACCGCCGTATTGGTGATCACCGGTTCGTTGAAGTCGAAGTAGATGTTGGCCGTGTTGCTCACTTGGTTCCCATTGAGCAAGGTGCTCAGCGGCTGCATGGCGAACTGAACGAAGCCATGACTTCCGAGTTCATCGCTCGCGCTATCGGGCAAGTAGATCGGGTCGTATACCACGTACAGCACACCATTGACGATCTGCCAGGTGCAGGCGTGGCTGCTGCCCAAGTAGCGCATGGTGTTCCACTGCAGGTCGGTGCTCAAGGTGTCGGTAAGGATCACGCGAGAAGCCTGGTAGGTGCCGGTGTTCTGGAAATGGATGGTGTAGGTGAGCTCCTCACCCATGGCCACCTCTGTCGAAGAGAGCATAGCGGGCTCTACTACCTTGCAATTGGGGTCATAGCTGGCCACGACCGTATCCACATCGTTCACCAGGTTGTTGGCCGGGGTCGCATCGGTCGCCACGGGATCCAGCATGGCACTGAACGGCATGGGCGTACCCAAGGACAACAAGCTGTCCGTGTACAACAGCAATTGCACGGTGTACGAACCGTTGATCGGCAGCGTGGGGATGGTCCAGGTGACCACATTGGCTACGACCGAGGAAGGTGTTGGAGAACCCTGCACATAGGCCAACGCTGGATCGAAGGTGACCGTAAGGAAACCGCCGGATGGGATGGTGCCGTTGTTGGTACACACGAAACCATAGCTCGTGTTCGTGCCCGGTACCGGTGCGCCCTCGAGCCGCAAGAGCGTCAGGTCCTGTACGCCGGGCTGCAACTGCACCGCGAAATCGTTCAAGCTGTCCTGATCGGCATAGGTGGGCAAATTGGCCGTGTGTGTGGCCGGCACAATGGCGGTGATGTACGGATTGCTGAAGCTCGCTGTCATAGTATAGGTACCCGGAAGCGGTGCAAGTGCGAACCGGCCAAGGGTATCCGTTCCTTCAATGGCCCCGATCGGCGCCACGCTGACCGTGGTGTTCGGTAATGGCGGTTCGCCCACATCGTAGGTGCCGTTCAGGTTCAGATCATGGAACACACGACCTGTGATGGCCGTCTCAAGGATGGGACAGGTGTCCAGCACGGTACACACAGGAAGTACGGGCTCAAACTCGAACAATCCGGGTGGCAGGTTCGGCAAGCAGGTGATCCCGGATCCGAGCGTATAGAGCACGGTAAGGCCCCAAGGCAGTGCAGGCAAGCAGTGTACGTTCGGGCAGCTATTCACACCGATGCGATCCGCGTTCGACCAAGCTGGCAAGGTCGTTAGCAAGGGCATGCCGATCACTTCAACACCCATGGCATTTTGAGGAAAGGCCTGAATGCTCGCCACGTTCGGCAAGCCATACAATTGAACTTCTTCGACCCAGGCATTGGTCCAATCCGGCAACTGCGAAATGTTCAGTTCCTGAAGGCGAAGCACCGAGACCGAATCGGTCAGTGCTGGTAACACGAGCAGGTTGGGCAATACCGCAAGCTTCACCACCTCGCGTATGCCGCTGAGATCAGGCAGAGCAGCGAGCGGCAGGTCGAACAGGTCAACTTGACGCGGCACACCCAGGAGAACCAGATCGAGCAGGCCAGCGTGTGAGATCTCCACGTATTGTGCACTTGCCGGAACCGGTGGTAGGGTGGTGAGCGCGGGGAGGCTATCCAGCGTCAATGTGGTCACAGAGCCGAGTGTTGGGATCGTGCTCAGCGATGCACAATTCACCACATGCAGAGCGCCGGCCAAAGGCGGCAAGGGCGGAAGGTCCGTGATCAATGGTGAACGGACCAGACCGACACTGGCGATGGAGCTCGGGAAAGGGGGTAGAGAACTCACGTTCGGCACATCCTTGATCAAGAGCGAGCCAAGTGTGGATGGAAATGCCGGTATGCTGAGGAGGTTGGGCGCAGTCAACAGCGAAATGAGCGCGACCGTCGATGGCCATGGAGGAAGGCTGATGCCCGGAAACCCGTTCAACTCCAAACTGATCGTTTGCTTGGGCCAACCCGATACAGTGCAGCTGGAACCCGCGAGGAACTCCACATAGGTGTACGGGGCAGTGAGGTACTGCAATCCGGTCAGATCGCACGGGGACCAAGAGACGAAGAGCATCACCTCTGGAAGCACAAGCCCCGCGTTCAATGTGTCCATGTAACCTGAAGCATCCACGGAACCAGGAACCAGGAAGTTCAGCGCGGTCCGCATATTCGGATCGGGAATGAAAACGAACTGCGCCTTGGACGAACTGCTGCACGCGAGCAGAACGACCATGACCACGACACGAAGGAGGGATGGCATATTCATCTTCTTGTGTATTCGTGAAAACAAACGCGACCTAGGGCGAGATTGAAGTTATGGCGTCGCAAAGGCCCACAGCACCCAAGGCCCTATGAATCACCCATTGTGGGTAGATGTCATCAAGCGATCGAACGGACCTACTCCTCCCCCTGCATGTCCTTGTACACATCACCGAAGAACACCCGCAGGCCGATGATGTACACGGGCGCGTTCAGGCTCTCATCGAGACTGGCGTTGGTGAAAGCGAGGCGGTAACCGAGACCGCCGCCCACGGCGAAGTACTTCAGAAAGCGGTACTGCACGGTCATGGCCGGTTCGTAGAGGAACACGAAGGCGCGCTTGAGCTTCTGCGTGTGGCCTTCGAGGTCGTCGTACACCAGTGATCCGCCGCCGATACCCACCTGCACCGGAATGCTCACCTCCCACGG
>JADZGG010000229.1 GCA_020854015.1 Flavobacteriales bacterium | reverse complement strand
CGCAGGTATGTGGAAGGGCTGGGTTGAAGACTTTACACGAACGGTACGCGATGGTTGAAGCCGCGGCGTGATCTTCGCGCACCGAGCCGAACACGATACCATGATACGCCTTCTCTCCATCTGCGCGCTGCTCACAGGCACCACGCTTTTCGCACAGGAACAGACCGACAGCCTGCGGGTGGTCACCGAGTCCTTGAGGTCGATGTTCGACACCAAGGACATCCCCGTGCTGCCGAGTTACACCTTCCAGCACCAGGTCCATTACACCAGCTTCAAGATAAGTTGGAAGGGGGAGCAGAACGAGGACTTCAATTTGCTGTTCAACACAGGCTCCGGTGTCATTGGCATGCGGACAGAGCGTGAGCAGGCAGGCCACAAGATGGACATGCTGATGGTGTTCGATCACCCGGCACTGACCACCGTAAACTTCGTGCATTCGGATACACTGAACATGGCGATGCGTATGCGCATCCCCGATCCGACCAAGGGCAAGGCACCGGGCGTGGTCAACTTCAAGAAGACCAAGGAGCAACGCACGATCGCCGGTCAACAGGCCACGAAATGGACGGCGGAAGATGGCAACGAGCTGATCGAGCTCTGGGTGGCCCCGGTCGCCATGGATGTGGCTCCGGTATTCAAGGCCTGGGGCAAGTTGCACGGCCAGTCAGAGGTCACCAAAGGTGACTTTGAAAGCGGCCTTGTGCTGGCCGGGTCCATGAAGTACAAGGATGGCGAGAAGGCACACTTCACCTTCGAGGCCACCGAGGTGAAGCTCGACACGCCCTACACCTTCAGCAGCGAGGGCTATACGGTCCAATAGCGCACAAGCAACTGGCGATCGCGCACCTTTGCCGCCATGGCAGCGGTGATCGGAACGGACCTGAACGAAGCGGCGCGTTTGCTGTCCGCAGGCGAACTGGTGGCCATTCCCACGGAAACGGTGTACGGCCTGGCGGCGAACGCCTTTGATGAAGCGGCCGTGCTCAAGGTCTTCGAAGCGAAGCAACGACCGGCCTTCGATCCGCTGATCGTGCATGTGCACAGCATGGAACAGCTCCGCGATGTGGTGCGCGAAGTCCCCCCCGAAGCCGAAGCACTGATGCAAGCCTTCTGGCCCGGACCGCTCACGCTCGTGCTGCCGAAGCATCCGCGCATTCCCGACCTCGTGACCAGCGGGCTTGACACGGTGGCCGTGCGCATGCCCGCGCATCCGCTCACGTTGGAACTGTTGCGTGGGCTGCCTTTTCCGCTCGCAGCGCCCAGCGCCAACCCCTTCGGTTACGTGAGCCCCACCACCGCACAGCACGTGGCCGATCAGCTCGGCGATCGCATCCCGTACATTCTCGATGGTGGAGCGTGTGCGGTGGGTGTGGAGAGCACGATCATCGGTTGGGAGCAGCAGGAGGGGGCGAGCGCCAGCGAGCGCACATCTGCGACCATCGATCGTCAAGGAGCATCGAGCGACAAGCAAGACCCCGAGCGCGGTCGAGGGGCAACTGCGTTCTCTGCGTCATCTGCGAACACCTTCGGGAGGCAGGGGCATTGGGTCCTGTATCGGGCCGGTGGTGTTCCCGTCGAAGCCATCGAGCAGGTCATCGGTACGGTTCGCCCGCAGGTGAAGCATGTACTGCCTGTGGCCCCGGGCATGCTGGAAAGCCACTATGCCCCGCGCAAGCCGGTGTTCATCGGAGACATTACTGAACTGCTGAAGGAACACTCCGGCCGCGCAGCGGTTATCAGCTTCACCACGAAGCATGAGGCCTGGCGGTGCGAAGTGCTCTCGCCTTCCGGTGACCTGAACGAAGCTGCGCGACACCTCTTCGCTGCGCTGCGAGCGCTCGATGCGAGTGAGGCGGAGGTGATCCTTGCGGAAGTGTTCCCTGAAGAAGGCCTTGGCCGCGCGATCAACGACCGGTTGAAGCGGGCGGCGGCGAAGCGGTGATCACTCTCTCCTGAACGGCCCCTTCACCCGCTCCCACAAGGTCGGCTTCTGCGTGATCACCATCGCGCCCATCATCATCGGTCGTTCGAGCTGTTGTTCAACGGGCTCTATCGCCGGCGTGGTGCTTCGCGGCAACGCGATCGGCACACAGAATGGCAACCTGGTCATTGGAACGGAACGTTCTTGGGGGGCATGGCCTACGCTCTGGATGCGTAGCGTGATGGCATCGACCTTGCCCTCCGTTTTCGCTGGGAAACCGAACAGGCCGTTCACGTCCGTGCAGCAGTGCAAGCCTTCTTCCACCCATTCAACCGTGACGCCGCGCAGGACCGCACCCGTTGTCGCATCCACCACCCGACCGCTCAGCGGAAGGGCACGTACATCCGCCGTATCGGTGCAAGCCGGCTCATCGGACCGGAACGAAATGCCACCGTCAACATCGCCGAAGGTTCCCGGAAGGCCGCCAGTGATCAGCTGCACCTCTTCGATGGCGCTCTTGGGAAGGCCTGGCCCCGCGCCTGCCTCCACCTTTACGCCGTCGATGTAGTAGTAAGTGCCGTTCACCGAAGCGCAGTTCAGTCGGATCTTCGCCTGACCGGTGATCAGGTCCTGCCGCATCACCACCGTATCGCCGGTGATCATCCCTTCAGGGTCCAAGCCTGCGGGAATGGAATGGGGCACAGGCATCACCTCGCCCATCTTGATCACGGGAACGGTGTCCACGGGCTGCGGGGGATCGATGCGCATCTTGCCCATGCGCAAGGTGTTCGGCGGTGGCGGTGCGCTGATCGCGGGCTCCCCTTTCACTTGGATGATCGGACCGCCTTGGGCCATGGCTTCTTGTCCGGCTGCAACAGCTAGCAACGAACTGAAGGCCGCAATGGGGAGCGTGTGGCGTGATGGCTGCGGGTCGCCCAGCACCCGCTCCAATTGCCGCGGATCGAAGCGCGCGCACTTGGGTTTCGCATCGCTGGTGAAGAGCGCCACCAGTTCGGCATCCGAGGCGGTGGTAAGGTCAGCCACGCTGTGTTGGCAGGTGTCGCAGAAGCGAGCGCCCTGTTGTGGGGTCATGGCGTTCCAGTCCTCGTGACAGGGCTTGGGGATGCTGATGGCGATGCGCATGCGGAAGGTTTGGAGGGGTGATGCGGGAACGGACCGAATTGCATGATCCGTACACGCCAAGGTGAACTACGTTCGATCCCGCCCGAAAGGCGATCTTTGGCGCCCCTCCATGAAGAAACGCATCGCCATCCTCGGCAGCACCGGCAGCATCGGCACGCAGGCGCTGGATGTGGTGCGCGAGCAGCCCGACCACTT
>JADZGG010000228.1 GCA_020854015.1 Flavobacteriales bacterium | reverse complement strand
CGGTCCCGGGTCCACCGTCAGCTGAGCGGTAAGCGACACGTGAACGCAACACTTTGAAGTGCTGTGGTGGCAGATCGTCGATGATGAGCTGCGACCATGCGCCAGGGAAAGGGGACAGTCCACGGATGTGATCATGCACATGCGCCATATCCCTTGACCAGTCTATTCGACACGTAACGGCATTCAACTTCGGTGCTTCATGCAGCGGCGAGTGAACAAGCTGTTCCTGCGGAAGTCGTGCAGCCTTTCCCTGGAAGATATCCAACGCTGTTCGGGTGATCAGCGCTCCTCCGGCATGCATCATGCGGTCGTGCAGTTCACCTGCCATTTCATCCGGCCCGATAGCAAGCTCTTCCTGTGCGATGATGTCGCCCGTATCGATCTGTTGACGGATGAAGAAGGTGGTGATCCCTGTGCGTTGCTCCCCGTTGATCACCGCCCAGTTGATCGGCGCGGCACCGCGATAGTCCGGTAACAAGGAAGCGTGCAGATTGATGGTTCCATACTTCGGGCGCGACCACACCACTTCGGGTAACATGCGGAAGGCGACGACCACATAGAGGGAAGCACCGGTGTCATCCAATGCACTGAGGAACTCCGGGTCGCGGAGCTTCTCCGGTTGAAGCACAGGGATGCCCAAGGCTAGTGCTTGTTCCTTCACTGCCGAGGCCTTGAGCTTGAGCCCGCGTCCTGCAGGTCGGTCCGGCGCGGTAACGACCGCGGCCACGTCAACACCTCCCTTAACCAGAGCAAGCAACGAGGTCGAGGCGAACTCGGGTGTGCCCATGAACACGATGCGGTCCTTCATTTCAGCAGGTCGGGGTCGATCATGGATCGGTAGGGTAGCAGTGCGTCGGCTCCGGCATAGTCCACGCCGATGCGCGGTCCGAACTTCACGTGGCGAAGATCGATCTTGTTCGTGGCATCCAGAATGCGGATCGGACCGGTGGTAAGGTCGGTGCCGCTCTGCGCGGTCCGGATGCCGAGCGCCTTGCTCACCACCCCGGGACCTTTCAGTAGTCCCCCTGGGTCTCGTCCTAATCGGTCTTGCATGATCGGCACACCAGCAAAAGGCACGGCAGCGCGGATCAGAACCGCATGGGGCACATCACGCTGGTTGGTGACCACATTGAAAAGGTGGTGGATGCCGTAGCAGAGGTAGACGTAGGCGGTGCCGCCTTGCGCATACATGACCTCCGTGCGGGCCGTGCGGCGGCCCCCATAGGCGTGCGACGCCCGATCACGCTCACCGGCATAGGCTTCCGTTTCGGTGATGATCGCGGAGGTGTGGCGTCCATCGATCGTGGTAGCGATCACCTTTCCCAAGAGTTCGCGTGCCAGGACTACGACATCAGGTGCGAGGTAGAACGAGCGAGGCAACTGCTTCATGGGAGCAAAGCAATGTCCTCGTCACGTTGCCATCTTTCGCGGCGAACCTCATCCGGGTTCCGCACACCGGGTGGCGGATCCATCCGGGTCGCTCGTCCACGGCAGCGGTCGCATTGACCGCAGTCGTTGGCCAGGGGCTCTCCGAAATAGTCGAGCAGGATCCGTGTACGACAGCGCATGGGCTCGTTGGTATAGGTAAGCATGGCCTCGGCGCGGGCTACCGCCCTTTCTTTGCGGGCATCAAGGGAGCTTCTTTCGAGCATGAGCCGCTGCGCATCACGCCGAGGAACGAGCAAGGTGGCGGAAGGTCCGTCCGAGCGTTCATGGTAGATGATGAGCCCCTGCTGCTGCAAGGTGCGCAATGCGTCCATCACCATGTTCGTGCTCCACTTCAACTGTTGGGCGACGCGGTCCTCCTCGATGATGGCGGCTTCTTCGAACATGCCTCCATATAAGCGGAGGAGGCATTCGAGCACGGGCCCAAGCTTCTCGTTCGTGGACCGGAGACGGTTCACCGCATGGTGGTCAGCTTGTATGAACACGCGCGAAGGGGAGCGGGCACCTTCCGACAGAACAAGGGCTCCATCCAGTTCCAAGGCTTTCAGCGCGTAGGACACGGTCGCAGGTGAAAGGCCCGTACGTGCGGCAATACCGCGCAGGTCGACGGGGTATTGCTCCAAGGCGCCTGAGCCGAGGGCGATGCGGTTCATGTCCGAGAAGGACTGGTAGACGCGCCTGACCTCTTCGATCTCCGGGAAGGAGCGAAGCACTTTCTCGCGAAGGCGTTCCGGGTCATGCGGTTGAGTGAGCAGAACGGCAAAGGATCGCTGGCCATCTCGCCCGGCGCGACCTGCTTCCTGATAGTAGCTCTCTAGATCCGGCGGTGGTTCCAAGTGGACCACGAAACGGACATCAGGCTTGTCGATGCCCATGCCGAATGCGTTGGTGGCCACCACCACGCGTGTTCCACCTTTCATCCAGGAGGCCTGCACGGCGTCGCGTTGCTCATAGGTCAGGCCGGCGTGGTAGGCTTTGGCGGAGATCCCCTCCCGTTGCAACGTTTCGGCGATGCGCACAGTGGCCTTGCGCTCACGCATGTACACGATACCTGTACCGTTCACCCGTTGGGCGATTCGGATCAGACGGCCCATACGGTCCTCCGTGCGGTCCACCCACAACACCAGCTCTGGCCGAACGAAGGAGCCGTGGACCATGTTCGGCGCGCGGAACGCGAGCTTCTCCATGATGTCCTGTGCGACAGTGGGTGTGGCGGAAGCGGTAAGGGCGATCACGGGCACTTCGGGCTTCACCTTGCGGATCTCCGCGATCCGTTGGTAAGCCGGCCGGAAATCATAGCCCCATTGGCTGATGCAATGGGCTTCGTCCACCGCGATCAGCCCCAGTGGCAGTCGATGCAGACGGGCGGTGAAGAGGTCGGAGCCGAGGCGTTCGGGCGCCACGTAGAGGAAGTCCAGCTTGCCGAGCGCGGCGTTGTCAAGGATCACATCGATCTCCGGACGACTGAGCTCAGAGGTGAGCGCGCGGGCCCGCACCCCGCGTGCGCGAAGGGCTTCCACCTGGTCCTTCATCAAGGCGATCAACGGAGAGATAACGAGGCAGAGACGGCCCATTGCCAGCGCCGGAGCTTGGAAACAGAGGCTTT
>JADZGG010000227.1 GCA_020854015.1 Flavobacteriales bacterium | reverse complement strand
TTCTTCCGGACCTTGTCCAGGTGGAATTCCGCGATCAGTGATTCCAGCTTGTCGCGCTGCTCCTCCTTGGTCTTGTCGGTCATCTCCAGGATCGCCCGGATGTTGTCCTCCACGCTGAGCTTACGGAACACACTGTTCTCCTGTGGCAGGTAACCGATGCCACGCTGCGCGCGCTTGTACATCGGCAACGTGGTGATCTCCTGGTCGTCCAGATGGATGTGCCCTTCGTTGGGTTTGATGAGGCCCACGATCATGTAGAAGGTGGTGGTCTTGCCAGCGCCGTTGGGACCGAGCAGGCCGACGATCTCGCCCTGGTTCACCTCCACGCTCACGCCACCCACCACGGTGCGGCGCTTGTATCGCTTGAACAGGTCGGTGGCGCGGAGCATCAGAAGTTGATGAAGAGCTTCAAACGTAGCGCGAACGGCGATGTGTTCGGGTGGTCATTGTAGGTGAGGCGCCAAATAGCGTCCACGCGCAGCACCTTGAAGATGTTCTCCACCCCCGCGCTCACCTCGGCGTACGGCCCACGGTTCAAGGAGTACATGCCCGGCAGCAACAGCATCTCCTGCAGGTGCTTTTCCAGATCGAGGCTGCCGGTCACGGCCTTGCCCACCACCACCTCGCGCCACTTCAACCGACGGAACAGCGGTACCCGGTTGAAGAAGAGGCCTTCGAAATGGTGCTCCACGTAGATCTGGGCATAGCGGTCGCTCAGGAACTCGAAGAATTTCATGGTGTTGAACGAAGCATCGTCCGAATAGAAGGTCTCGTTGCCGCTGTGGATGATGAGCAAGGGATACGGCAAGGCGCCCCAGAGCTTGCCCGCCTCAGCGTTGATGCGCATCCACCCCAAGGTGCCCAACTGGAGACGCTGGTACACATGACCGACCACCTTCTGGTAGGCGTACTCGCTGTTGCCGAGGTTGGGCAGGCCGAAGGCGAGGTGCAGTTCCAGCGCGGGCCATTTCGTACCCAGACTGACACGGCGGAAGTCACCGCTCACGAACTTCTCGTGGTAGGCGAAGCGCGTGTTCAAGCTGAACTCGGCCGTACGGATGGCATCGACCACTTGGAACTCCAGAGGATCCGGCACCAGGCGCACGTAGGAGAGCGAACCGCGGGGCAACAAGGTGCGGTAACGCAGCATGAAGGTGTTGCTGAAGCCGGTGAACCACTCGCGTTCGTAGTTCACGCGGTACTCCTCCACCATGGTGAGCTTCACGTTCGGGCTGCTGCGGAAGGCGCTGCTGAGGATGTTGTCCTGGCGGAAGGCCGTGGTGCTCTGCCCGAGTTGCTCGATGTCGCGCTTGTAATAGGCCCCGAGGATCTGGCGGTTGTGCTTGCTCACGAAGCCCTGTCCGCCGATGCTGTACTTGAACTGTTCGTCCTTCGTTCCATAGGCCACGTAGCCTTCGAACTCGAGGCGGCGGTTGAAGGTCGAACTGGTGCGCGCCCCCAAGCGGAAACGGTGCCCTTCCACCGGGTTGAAGCTGTACACACTGAAGTACGGGCCATAGTCGACATCGCCTTTGCTGTAGTAGCCGGTGATCACGGTGCTGATCACATCGATGTAGGTGTTGAAGCGCGGGATCGTCTTCATCGTATCCACCCTGTGGTAGATGTTCTTCTCTTGCTGAGTGAGCGCCACATGGCGGTTCTCTTCCCAGAAGGTCTCTTCATCGCTGCTCGGGTCCCGGGCCACCACCACTTCATCGGGCCCCTCGTAGAAGGCATCCATCCGGGGCTGGTTGATCACGAAGTTGCGGTAGGTGGCGGTGCGTCTGCCGTAGAATCCCTGCACGGCGTTCTTGTTCTTGGCGCCGGTATCACGGATCACGTTCAGGTCCACAACGAGGTTGTCCTTGGTGAGCATCCACACCTCCTTCTGCACTTCCTCGTATTCCTGCTTCACCCAAAAACCTTGCACGAAGTTGAGGTTGGCGCCCTTGTCGATGCCAGCCTCAATGCGGCGGACCGCGTAGGTGGTGTCGTTGATCCACATCTCACCCTCGAAAGCGAGCTCCTGCACGCGCTTGGGGCTGAAGGTGAGCTTGTAGCACCAGTTGTGGCCGATCCACGCGCTGTCCACCAGGTAGTAGTCATAGTAACCACGACCACCATCGGCGATCGGGCTCACGAAGTTCTTCCCGAAGATCACGAGGAAGTTCTCGTAGATGTTCACGTTCTGATACATGTCGCCCATGAACTGCGACACGCTCTCGTTCTCGATGCCGCTCACCTTGTTGGCCTTGATCACCTCCCGGCGCTTGCGTGGTGACTGGCGGTAGTACAGGTCGCTGAGGCTCTCCGTCATGAAGATCGGTAGGTAGGGCTTGGCGTCCGTGGTGTCGATGTTGTCGAAGATGAACGCGATCGGCTTGAAGAGCTTCTTCTGCTTGAACTCCTCGGTGATGTCGTTGAGGTCGAACTCGATCTTGTTGTAAGCCTCGTACTCGTACGCTCCGAGCTTCTCACGGTTGTTCACCGGCTTGTTGGCCACCACACGGCGCAGAATGGAGAACGCGCTGTTCTCCGAAGGCTTCACCACCAGCTCGGTGAGCTCGGCCTCGGCAGGCTTCAGCTTCAGGTCGATGGTCTGAGCCTTGTCGCGCACCACAGGCATGGTGAGCGCTTTGTAGCCCACGCAGCTCACCCGGATACTATCGGTGGCGTAATAGGTATCGAGCACATACTGACCATCAAGATCTGTGTTGGTGCTGATGCGGCTGTCCACGAAACCGACATTCACGAAAGGCAGTGTTTCACCCGTGACCGCGTCGGATACCACGCCGGTGATGCGGGTGGTCTGTGCGATGGACCAGAACGGCGCCAACAAGGCCAGCAACAGTGACCCAAGGCCGGTGCGGATGCGCGGAGAACGGAGCATCATGCGGTTCAACGAGCCTTCACGGGGACGGTTGCACGTTCGGCGGCAAGGCTCCGGCGGTGGGCGCGGGCAGAGAGCAGGATGCTGACCTCGTAAAGCAGGAACAAGGGCAGGCTCACCAGGACCTGGCTGGTAACGTCCGGCGGCGTGATAATGGCGGCGAGGATCAGGATCGCCACGAAGGCATGCTTGCGGTACGTGCGCAGGAATTCAGGCCCCACCAGGCCGATGCGGGTAAGGAACAGGATGACCAGCGGCAGTTGAAAGACCACTCCGGTCCACAAGGTCAGGGAGGTCACCGTGCCGATGAAACTGTCCAGGTTGATCTCGTTGCTCACGGCATTGGTGGTGCCCACTCGGTAACTCCCCAGGAACTGGATGCTCATGGGCGTGAGCACGAAGTAGCCGAAGGCGATGCCCAGCAGGAAGAGGAAGGCCATGGCCCAAACGATGCCTCCAACGGCACCACGCTCCTTGGGGCTCAGGCCCGGACCAATGAAGCGCCACACCTGATAGAGCACGTAGGGCATGGCCAGGATGCAGCCAGCAACGAACGACACCATGAGGTCCGCCATGAACTGCCCGCCCATGGTCTGGTTCTGGAAGGTGAAGCCCACATCGCTAATGCACATGGAATCGCCGGCGCCGGCCCAACGGCCCAGTTCGCAGAGCACCCGGTAGGTGATGAAATCGGCGCGTTGCGGGGCCAAGATCACGAGGTCGAACAGAACGGTGCTGAATGAGAACGCGATGACCATTCCCAGCACAACGGCGATCGCGGAGCGCACGAGGGTCCACCGCAGCTCTTCAAGGTGCTGCAGGAAGCTCATTTCCTTGCCTTGGGCGGACATCGGGTCGTGAAGCGGGATGAGCGCCCTGTGAGAAGGGCTCGGACGGGCCCAAAGATAGCCGCGCATGTCAGGGATATAGGCAGGAAACGCCTGAACTATCAACAGTTAGGAGCACATGGAAAGTGACACGGGTCACAGGCTCGTAAATCGTGTTAACGGCCATGGCTCGAACCATACCGTTGCCTTACTTTTAAGCGTTCAACGAAAAGCGACCGTTGCTCCGGTCGGATGTAGAGTAATGATGACGAATGTGGATCTAACGCCGAAGGACGCTCTTGAGCAGTTCTTCGGATTCAAGCAGTTCAAAGGGGAACAGGAGGCGATCATCCAGAGCGTACTGGATGGCAACAACACGTTCGTGATCATGCCCACGGGCGGCGGCAAGAGCCTCTGCTACCAGCTTCCGGCCCTCATGAGCGAAGGCACCGCCATCGTGGTAAGCCCGCTCATCGCCTTGATGAAGAACCAGGTGGACGCCATTCGCGGCTTCGGCGGCGATGAGGGTGTCGCCCACTTCCTCAACAGCTCCCTCTCACGTACCGAGGCGATCCGGGTGAAGAAGGACATCAAGGCCGGGATCACAAAGCTGCTGTACGTGGCGCCCGAAAGCCTGACGAAGAAGGAGAACGTCGAGTTCCTCAGCGACATCAAGATCAGCTTCTTCGCGATTGACGAAGCACACTGCATCAGCGAATGGGGTCACGACTTCCGCCCTGAGTACCGGCGGCTGCGCACCATCTTCGACGAGATCAAGCGGGTGCCCATGATCGCCCTCACGGCCACCGCCACGGAGAAGGTCCAGGAGGACATCCTGAAGAACCTGGATATCCCCGGTGCGAAGACCTTCAAGGACTCCTTCAATCGGCCCAACCTGTTCTACGAGGTACGCCCGAAGGTGAACGTGGGCAAGGAGATCATCAAGTTCATCAAGCAGCACAGTGGCCGCAGTGGCATCATCTATTGCCTCAGCCGCAAGAAGGTGGAGGAGATGGCGGAGATGCTCACCGTCAACGGCATCAAGGCCCTGCCCTACCACGCCGGAATGGACGCCGGCCAGCGCGCCGCCCACCAGGACCGTTTCCTGATGGAGGACGTGGATGTGATCGTGGCCACCATCGCGTTCGGCATGGGCATCGATAAGCCCGATGTACGTTTCGTGATCCACCACGACATTCCGAAGAGCCTGGAGAGCTACTACCAAGAGACCGGTCGTGGCGGGCGCGACGGAGGCGAAGGCATCTGCGTCGCTTTCTACAGTTACAAGGACATCGAGAAGCTGGAGAAGTTCCTGCAAGGCAAGCCCGTGGCTGAACAGGAGATCGGCAAGCAGCTGCTGGCCGACACCGTGAGCTATGCCGAGACCAGCATGTGCCGCCGGAAGTTCCTGCTGCACTACTTCGGGGAGCAATTGCCCGGCGACAACTGCGGGGCCTGCGACAACTGCACCACGCCCAAGGAATCCTTCGAAGGAAAGGACGACCTGGAGCATGTACTGCAAGCCGTGAAGGAGAGCAAGGAACGGCACCGCGCCAAGTTCATCTGCGACCTGCTCACCGGCACCGAGACCAGCGAGATCAAGAACTACAAGGGCGATAAGCTGGAGTGCTATGGCTCGGGCAACGAGCGCACCAGCCAGCATTGGATGGCCGTGATCCGCCAGGCCGTGGTGGGCGGTTTCCTGCACAAGGACATCGAGACCTACGGCAACCTGAGCCTCACCGAGGCGGGCAAGAAATTCCTGAAGAAGCCCGTGAGCATCACCTTCGTGAAGGAGCGTGACTACACCGGCGACGTTGACCAAGGCGATGACGAACCCGGATCCGCCACACGCGGCATCGCTGCGGATGAGCGCCTCATGACCATGCTGCGTGAGCTTCGCCAGGAGGTGTCGCGCAAGCAGAAGCTGCCACCCTATGTGATCTTCCAGGACCCCTCATTGGAAGAGATGACGATCCGGTATCCGGTCACCATGGAAGAGCTGACGCAGGTCACCGGCGTTGGTCCCGGCAAGGCTCAGAAATACGGCAAGGCCTTCGTTGACCTCATTGCGCGCTATGTCGAAGAGAACGACATCGAACGTGCGGAGGAGATGGTGGTGCGGACCGTCGGTGCCAAGAGCGGACTGAAGGTGCACATCATCCAGAACGTGGATCGCAAGATGCCGATGGATGCCATCGCACGGGCCAAGGGCATCAACATGAACGCCCTGCTCACCGAGATGGAGACCATCGTGATGAGCGGCACGCGCATGGATATCAACTACCACCTGAACGACGTGCTCGAGCTCGACGCGCAAGAGGAGATCATGGAGTACTTCCGCGGCGCCGAAACGGATAGCATCGAGGACGCGCACAAGGAGTTCGACGGTGACTTCAGCGAGGAAGAGCTTCGCTTGGTGCGCCTGCGCTTCTTGAGTGAAGTAGGGAACTGATCCTTCGGAAGCACGAACACTAGTTCAAACGATCGACCGAAGCATGCGGACCATGCTCCAGATCCTTAAAGAGCATGGCCCAGTTCTTTGGGTGTTAAGTGTCCTTTGCTGGAAGGTTCTGTGGAAATTGGTCTCCAGAAGAACATCGTCCCAGAAGGTGAGTTCATGGATGCTCCGCAATGAAACGCCCATCTTCATCCTCTACTTGATCGTCTCATTCGTCGCCTTGTTGGTTCTGTCCAAGTTCGGTGACCATTAGCAAGGGCCGTTGGGCCTGTCACTTCTTCCCACCCCATGAGCCCCAACGATCTTACCCTTGTCGCGAAGCATGAAATGAAGCTATTGGTGGAACAGCGCT
>JADZGG010000226.1 GCA_020854015.1 Flavobacteriales bacterium | reverse complement strand
GTCGTTTTTCCCGATGTACTCTCTACCCCCGCTGCAAATGGATCAGCACCTCCTGGAAATCGGTGATGGCGTTGAGCTTGCCTGCGATCTGGTAGCGGTAGCCAGCGGCCTCGAAGGGTGCGAGGAACTCCGATAGGCGGGGCGCATCGCTGCCCATCTGGTGGTGGTACTCGATCAGGTAGCGCATCGGTTTGGCCAGGGTGCCGCTCTCCTTCAGGTCCTTCAGGATGGGCCATTCGGCGCCTTCCACATCGATCTTCACGGCATCCACACGGTCCAGGCTGGCGATCAGGTTGGAGAGGCGCGTGGCCTTCACCTTGAGTTCCGAGGTGCCGCCGCGGTCCGCCCGCACGGAGCCGAGCAGGGTGCCGGCATCGTCGCTGATGAAGAAGGAGAGCTCCCCTTCGGCATCGGAGAGGGCCACCTGGTTGAGGTGGACGTTGCTGAGCGCGTTGCCTTTCACGTTGGCCTCCAGCAGGCGGAAGGCGTTGGGGTTGGCCTCGAAGGCGTGCACGGTGCTGCGCGGGAACAGGCGCTTGAAGTAGAGCGTGGCGAAGCCGATGTTGGCGCCGCAGTCGATGATCACGGGATCTTGGCGCTCGCACTCGAAGCGGTACTCGCCGGTAAGGAAGACCTCGTTGAAGAGGTAGCGCAGGGCGCCGACGCTGAAGCCGCGCATGGGGTGCCCGAGGATGGGCACGGCCACTTCGCCGGGGCGGCTTTGCTGGGCGGCGGCCTTGTCCAGGGCGTGCAGGGTGCGGGCCATGGCACGGCGTTCCGTGGCGTCGCGGCCATGTCGGCGGGCCTGCCATTCCCGCTGGAGGTGGAGCTTGAAGCGTGCGAGCATCGTCGAGCAAGGATAGCGAAAGGATCGCAGAGCTCCGGCGTGCGAAAGCGCCGATCCGCCGAGCGAACGGGGGGCTTCGGAGCACCCAACAAGGTGTTGTGCGTAAGTGCCGCGATCCCAGCGGAAAGCGCCGCATGGGGCCCGTCTACCTTCGGCTCATCCGTGCGCATGCCCGCACGGACACCGACCCCTATGGGGATGAGAGCGATCGCGATACTCCTGTTCACCGCACTGGCCTTGGTCGTAAAGGCGCAACCCGCCAACGACGATTGCAGCACCTCCGCGACCCTGTGCGCGCAGCAGCCGCTCACGGGCAACAACACGGGCGCCACCGGCTGGCCGGGATTCTGTCCGTCCACAGGCAACGTGCTCTGGTACACCTTCACCACCAACAGCGTGGGCGGCACGGTGGACGTTTCCATCTCCGGCATCAACTGCCCCGGCGTGGCGGGCATGGACAACGAGCTGAGCGTGGTGGTGCTGAGCGGCAACGGCAGTTGCACACCGGGCTCCTTCTCCGCGGCCTCCACCTGCTTGGAGGACTCCAACGACTTCGTGCTGACCACACCGGCCCTGCTGCCCAACACGCAATACTGGGTGATCGTGGCGGGTGCGGCGAACAACGGCGCCACCATCCCGGCGCAATGCGGCTTCTCGGTGGTTACCAGTGGCCCCGGCGCGGACATCGTGAACGTGGACTTCGATGCGGGTCCGGACGTGACCTTGGGTGAAGGTGAGAACGCGCAGTTGCAGGCCACCGGCGGTACCACCTACACTTGGACACCGACCTCAGGCCTCAGCGGCAGCACCATCCCGGACCCCATTGCGCAGCCTGAGGAGACCACCACCTACACCGTGACCACGCAGCTGAACGGATGCACGTACAGCGACCAGCTGATCGTGGAGGTGAAGCGCCTGATCTCGCCGTCGAACACCATCACTCCGAACGGGGATGGCGTGAATGACACATGGGAGATCCTGGGCATCCGTGACTACCCTTCGTGCCTGGTGTTCATCTACGATCGGTGGGGGCAGAAGGTCTTCAGCAGCACCGGTTACAAGGAGCCCTTCGACGGCACCAACAACGGTTCGCCCTTGCCAGTGGCCACCTACTACTGGTACATCGAACTGAACCAGGTGAAAGGCCGCTCGGCGCCCTACACCGGCTCGCTCACCATTCTCCGATGAAAAAGCTGCTGCTCCTCATCGGTCTGGTGATCGGCTCGCGTGCCAACGCGCAGCAGATCTCGCAGTACACACAATACGTCTTCAACCACTTCAGCATCAATCCCGGCGTTGCCGGTAGCAAGGATTGCCTGGACGTGCGCCTGGGCTACCGGCGGCAGTGGGTGGGCTTCGAGAACGCGCCGGTGACGGCCTGGGCCAGTTTGCACGGTGTGATCAAGCCGAAAGGCAAACCCTACCAGCAGAACCGGCACGGCGTCGGTGCGTTCGTGGAAGCGGATGACACGGGCCCCATCGGCTACACGCAATTCCTGCTGGCCTACGCCTACCACATCCAGATGAACAAGGACAGCTACCTGTCCCTGGGCTTCTTCGGTGGTATGAAGCAGTTCAAGCTCGACGTGTCGGACCTGACGCTGAACAACTACAACGACCCGATCCTGGACAGCAAGCGGTCCACCATGATCTACCCGGTGATCACCCCGGGCATCTGGTTGTACAGCAAGAGCGGTTGGGCGGGTCTTTCGATCCACCAAGTGCTGGGCAACCGCATCACCGACGTGGGCGATGATTCCCGGCTTGCGCGTCAGTTCCTGGCGAGCGCGGGCTACCGGTATCGCTTCAGCAAGCACTTCTCCATGGTGCCGAGCACCTTGTTGAAGCTGGGTCCGGCCACGCCGCTGGCCTTCGACATCAACGCGATGTTCGAGTACAAGAAGCGGCTGGGCTTCGGCATCGGCTACCGCAACCAGGACGCGGTGTCCTTCATGCTCAAGGTGCCCTTCCTCAACTACTTCACCTTGGGATACAGTTACGACATCACCACGAGCCAATTGCGCGTGGCCAGTTCCAATACCCACGAGGTCATCCTTGCGATCTACCCCTGCAAGGCGAACGACCCGAGCAAGACCATCGTCAGTTGTCCCGTGTTCGAATGAGCCCTACCGGAAGCCCCATGCAACACCGCTCCATGTTCCGCACCATCCTTCCCGCACTGGCCCTGGTGGTCCTCCCCGCCTTGATGAAGGCGCAGGACGCGGCCCTCTATTGGACGGGCACCAACGGCAACTGGACTGACGCCAGCAACTGGTCCGCTGCGCCGAAGGGCACGGGCGGTGCCGGTGTGCCGCGCAACAGCGATGTGGTGGTGATCAGTCCCGATCATGATGTGCGCATCCACCTGAGCGATGTGAACTGGTGCGGTGATCTGCGCGTGGCACCGCGCTCCGGTCGTGTGGTGGTGGAAGGTGATGCGGCGACGGTGTTGAACATCACGGGCGGCTGGAGCATGCAAGGTGCTGTGGAATGGAACATGGCGGGCACCACACGCATGGCGGTGCGCAAACGCATGGCCGATGTGAACGTCGGTGGTGTGCAACTGAACGGCGACGTGGCCATCGACGGATCCGGCGGTTGGAACCTGCTGAGCGACCTGAAGCTCGCGCTCGATCACGCGCTCACGGTGAAGGAAGGAACACTGGTCACCAACAGCAACCACGTGGTCTGCGGCGACCTGCGGTTCACGGGCAACGGTCGGAAGTCGCTGCTGGCCGGTGGTTCGGTGATCGAAGCGCTGCGTTCGTTCGATGCGGGCGGTGTGCGCGGGGTGGTGGACCCCGGTGCTTCGCACTTGCTGGGTCGCGGTGTGGACATGCCTTGGGGTGCGCTGGCCACACGGCCTGCTGCTGCTGCCCGCGGCATTTCCGTTTGCGGCACGGGACCGGGCCAGACACCCTTCACCATCAACGCACAGGTGCTCACGAATTACAACGGCTTCAACGTGAG
>JADZGG010000225.1 GCA_020854015.1 Flavobacteriales bacterium | reverse complement strand
GAAGCTGCTGCAGGTGCCCACCGTGGAACTGGAACAGCGCATCAAGCAGGAGATCGAGGAGAACCCCGCTCTGGAGGAGGGCGACGACCAGGACGAGGAGGAAACGCCGATCGAGGAGCAGAGCACCGACACCAACGA
The DNA here is from genome assembly GCA_020854015.1 of Flavobacteriales bacterium. Classification (GTDB taxonomy): domain Bacteria; phylum Bacteroidota; class Bacteroidia; order Flavobacteriales_F; family PHOS-HE28; genus PHOS-HE28. The sequence goes on along the minus strand of JADZGG010000225.1, from coordinate 4,066 downwards.
CGACAGCGAAGGCGAGGACCGTGATGATTTCGACCTGAGCGACTACTACCAGGACGACGACACGCCGGACTACAAGCTCACCGTGAAGAACACCGGTCCCGACGAGGAGGACCGCGAGATGCCGCTGGCCGGTGGCACCACCTTCCAGGACAGCATGCGCGCCCAGCTCGGCCTGCGCGACATCAACGACCGCGAAGAGCTGCTCGCCGAACACTTGATCGGCAACCTCGACGAGGACGGCTACCTGCGTCGCGACCTCGACGCCATCGTGAACGACCTGGCTTTCACCCAGAACGTGATGGCCACCAAGGAGGAGCTCGAGCTCGCCCTGAAGGAAGTGCAGGCTTTGGACCCTCCGGGTGTCGGTGCACGCGATCTGCGCGAATGCCTCTTGCTGCAACTGGAGCGACTACCGCACGCCGTCGATGTGCGCACCGCACAGGAGATCATCGGCAAGCATTTCGATGCCTTCACCAAGAAGCACTACGACCGCATCCTGGAGCGCATCGAGATCGACGAGGAGGCCTTGAAGGAGGCCATCGACGTGATCACCCACCTGAACCCCAAGCCCGGCAACACGGCGCGTGACACCAGCAAGCCCGTACAGGAGATCATCCCCGATTTCCAGGTGAACACCATCGAAGGGCAGCTGGAGCTGATGATCAACGGTCGCAACGCCCCGGAGCTCCGCATCAGCCGCCAGTACCGCGAGATGATCCAGGAGTACCAGCGCAACAAGAAGGACAAGGACGCCAAGGAGGCGCTCGTGTTCATCCGCCAGAAACTCGATGCGGCCAAGTGGTTCATCGACGCCATCAAGCAGCGCCAGAACACCTTGCTGGTGACCATGGAAGCCATCATGGAGCACCAGCGCGCCTACTTCCTCACCGGCGACGAGACCAAGTTGAAGCCGATGATCCTGAAGGACATCGCCGAGAAGGTGGGCCTGGACATCAGCACCATCAGCCGTGTGGCCAACAGCAAATACGTGCAGACCAACTACGGCACCATCTCCCTGAAGTTCTTCTTCAGCGAAAGCCTTACCAACGAGGCCGGCGAAGAGGTGAGCACCCGCGAGGTGAAGAAGATCCTGAAGGACGCGATCGAAGCCGAGGAGAAACGCAAGCCCCTGACCGACGACCAGCTGACCGCATTGTTGAAGGAGAAGGGCTACAACATCGCCCGTCGCACTGTGGCCAAGTACCGCGAACAACTGAACGTGCCGGTGGCCCGGTTGAGGAAAGAGCTTTGAAAAGCGGCAAGCCAATAAGCGGCTAGCGGCCAGGACCGAACAGCGACCCGTTCTCAACTTGCCGACTCGCCGCTTCACCCCCATGCGCTTCCTCGCCCACGCCCTCAGCATCCTGCTCCACCCGCTGCTGATGCCGGTGATCACCTTGGGCGTGGCCTTCAGACTTGACCCGCACCTCTCCTACTTCATCGAACCGCGCAGCCAGCTGATCATCCTGTTGATGGTGGGCGTGATGACGGTGGTCTTCCCCCTGATGAGCATCGCGCTGCTCTGGCGCAGCGAATTGGTGAGCGGTCCCACGCTGCCCCTTCGCGAAGAACGCACCGCGCCCTACGTGATGACGCTCTTCTACCACGCCATGGCCTACTACCTCCTGCGGCGCAACGAGCTCGACCCGGTCACCTTCTCGTTGATGATCGGCGGCATGGTCGCGTTGCTCGCCACCCTGCTCATCAACCTGCAATGGAAGATCAGCGCGCACATGGTGGGCATCGGTGGTCTGCTCGGCGCCCTCACGAGCCTGCTGTTGCAACATGGCACCATCGTTCCCTTGGAACTCGCCCCCTTCATCCTGGTGGCCGGAGCCCTCGGCACTGCGCGCCTCTTGGTGAGCGACCACACACCTGCGCAGATCTATGTGGGCGGCGCGGTCGGCTTCCTCAGCACCTTCGTGTGCGTCATGAAGCAGGTCATCGTCTGAGCCGGTAACTTGGCTGGTGTTACTTCCATGCGCTGCCTGTTGCCCGTCTTCTTCTTGATCGCCTTCGCAACACGCGCACAGGACAGCTTGCAGGTGTTCTGGTGCGGTGCCGTCACTGATCGGTCCGCGGAAGTACGGGCCTTGATGAACTCGTCCGTTGACTCTGTCCGTCTTCAGGTGGATGTTGATGCCGCCTTCACTACACCCACGTACTCCTCACGTGTTGAACGCGACACAACAGGAGCCTTGACCGGCCTTCGTGTCAAGGGGCTTGACCCCGGCACCACGTATCACTACCGCTTCGAACTGGATGGCATCGTCGACACATCCGCTGCGCATGTGGGTCGCTTCCACACCACGCGCACCGGTCCCTGGTCCTATTCCTTCGTGGCCGGTTCCTGCAACAGCAACAGCGACCACCCCGTATGGGAGGCCATGCGGCAGCGGGATCCGCTCTTCTTTCTCGCCGTTGGCGACCTGCACTATGCCAACCCCAACAGCACGGACGTGAGCGTGCACCGGCAGGCCTACCTGGACCAGGTGTTGATCCGACCCATCGCCATGGGACTGCTTCACCAGGCACCGCTCGCCTATGTCTGGGATGATCATGATTTCTGTGGCGATGCGAGCAACGCCTCCTCCATCGGTCGCACGAGCGCCGCACAGGCGTACCGCGAATGGGTACCGCACCATCCGCTCGTTCATCCGATCTCCGTGTTCCAATCCTTCACCATTGGTCGTGTGCACTTCATCCTTTCGGACCTGCGCAGCAGCAAGAACACCGAGCAGATGATGGACCTGCAACAACGGCTCTGGCTGCACGAGCAACTGCGCTACGCACGGAACCACGGGCTCGTGGCCTGCTGGGTATCACCGCTCTCCTGGAACAGCATCGGCTATCCCGAGAACTGGGGCTCGCAGCCGGTGGAACGCGAGGCATTGGCGAACTTCCTGCGCAACGAAGGCATCGCGGACCTCTTCATCCTGAGCGGCGATGCGCACATGCTCGGGATCGACAGCGGCGCGAACACGGACTTCAGCACCGGCACCAACGACCCGAACGAACATCCGGTGTTCCAGGTGGCGGCGATCGCACAAGGTGGATCCTACAAGGGCGGCACCTTCGATCAAGGAGGCTACTTCCCGAACCCCGACATCCACCACGGACAGTTCGGTGAGGTGTTCGTGGACGACGATGGCACGCAGGTCTGCATCACCTTCAAAGGTTGGCGCACGGACAGCATGAGCGTGAACACCAGCCTCGTCGACTCCTTCACGTTCTGCCGCACACCGGTGGATCTGATGAGCATTGCCCAAGGACAGGCGCCCGATCCAGCACCTTGCACGCTCTGGACCTCAACGGCTGTGCTCGCTTCGTTACCGAATGCTTCAGAAGAAGGAGAGGTCGTGCTGATCGATGCCGCCGGCCGTATCGTTCGCACGCTGGCGACCACTTGGAACGAGGGCCTTTCGATGGTGCAGCTTGGCGAAGCACCGAGCGCGGGTTGTTACTTCCTGCGCCTCATCGCCAACGATGCCACGGCCATCCAGCGCTTGTGCGCACCATAGCCTTACCAGCTCCGCAGCGTATGCCCTTTCACGGCGTACCAGCCGATGAAGAGGTAGCACGGGATGAAGAGCGCAAGGGCAGCGCCACTTCCCAAGTTCGGCATGTCGCTGATGGCACCGAACAGCGGCGTGAGCACCGCACCACCCACGATGCCCATGATCAGGATCGCGGAGCCGGTCTTGGTGTACTTGCCGAGGCCCTCGATCGCGAGCGGCCAGATCGCAGGCCACATCAATGCGTTCGCCAAGCCGAGCAGCGCGATGCAGAGCACACTCGTATAGCCTGATGTCAGCATTGCCGCACAAGCCAGGATGATCCCGGCCAACGAGGAGAACATCAATGCACGCGCCTGGGTGATGTACTTCGGGATGGTGAGGATGCCGATCACATAGCCCACAAGCATCGCGCCCAAGGTCCATGATGTGAAGTTCTTCGTCTCGTTCAGCGGAATGCCCTGGCTCTGTCCATAGAGTCCGATGGCATCGCCTGCGATCACTTCCGCACCCACGTAGAAGAACAAGGCGACGGCCCCGAGCACCAGCTG
>JADZGG010000224.1 GCA_020854015.1 Flavobacteriales bacterium | reverse complement strand
TGCCACAGGAACCGTGCTACCAGCGGTGAACGCGTTGCGCCAGAGGTACTTGTCCTTCAACACGCTCTGGTTCGCGTCATAGCGGTCCACGCGTACACCTACGTTGAAGATGATGTCGTCGAACGCGAACTTGTCCATGACATAGCCCGCCATATAGATCGGGGCGAATGGAGCCTGGATACGCGTGAAGTTGCCCTCCTTGTCCTGCTCGTCGAAGAAGCTGTTCAGTGAGCGCTGACCGGTCACCTTGTTGCCTCGGTGATCATAGCCCCAATAGTTGGCCAACGTACCGTTGCCGCTGTTCACCAGTTCATCCGCACTGAACTGATCAAGGCTCAGCACAGAGGGATCGATCGCGTCGACCTGCAGGAAATCCGTCCCCCCTGCATCGAGACCCAGTGCTTCCCGCAACTTGCGGTCAAAGAACGATTGGTCGTTACCCACCAGAGGGTCGTACGTGATGTAAGGGGTTGTGCCCAGCGGATAGGTGATGGTGGAATCCGACTTGTCCAATTCCTGCAGGTGGAAATTGGCCAGCTGGCGAGCACGGGTCCACAGACCCACAGGGGCGAGGTTATAGGTGCGGCGAACGAGCTGTTCGTATTCAACACCCACCGACACAGCATGCTTTCCGATATCCGCCGAGCCGATGGCCGAGACCCGGATCTGGTCGTTCTGTGAGGTCAGGTATTGATTGTTGACCGTTCCGAAGTTGTTCCAGAGACCATATACGTTCCTAGGTTGAGCGCCGTTCAACAGACCATTGCGCTCTTGGATCTCCGTGAAGTTCTCGTAGTACCCTACATAGCTCGGGTTCGTGAAGGGGAAGTTCGCACCGTAGAGCAGTTCAATGGGGAAGGTCTCGCGCCCGAAGAGGTTGTAATAGCTGTTCGTGATGGCGGCCACATCCGCATTCTGACTTCCCGGGGTATAGGTAACGACCGTGTCACGCAGACCGGTCTGCGTGTACCGGGCGTTCGGCGTACCAGCGCCTGTCAGTTCAAATGAAGGGGCACGGAAGCGCTCAAAGCGACCCACGTATCCGTAGTCGAACACCTTGTCCTTGTGCACATCGTCCTCGATGCGCTGATCATAGCGCGAATAATCCAACTGCAGGGTGTAGAAGGCGTTCTTGATGCCTCCTTTGGCGGCTGAGGTCTCACCCTCCACCTCTTCCGAACGGGAGTTGAATCGCTGGGTGAACTTCACAAAGCCCCGATAGGTAAGATCACGCACGCGAGCGTTGTTCTCCGCGTTAAGCAGGGAATTGGTCCGGTTGTAGTCCTGTCGACGGTTATAGTCGAAGTTGCCGCCCACGGTGAGGGTCACATTCGGACCAGCGGCGATGTCGAACTTGCCGGAGGCCAGGTAGCTGGTGCTTGCCGCGTTCTGGCGGGTCTTCAGTTGCTCCAGATCACTGGATCGCAGATAATCCGAACGATACACGACCGCTGTCGAACCACCCACATTACGGGAGGTCAGGGGATCGGCCAGTAGGTCGTTGCGCACATCCGCCTTCACACGGCTGTCACCGTTGTACAAGGGGCTGCCGTCCACCACGTTGGTGAACTGACCGCTCAAGAAGAATCCGAGCAGAGGCTTCTCTTTGTTCCCCACGCTATCCTTCTTGAAGAAGATGGGACCGCTCAAGCTGGCTTCAACTTGATTGAAAGCGTACTTATCCAAGCCCACGATATCCGTGACATCCTCTCCGATCTTGTAGCCCGAGGTCAAGTATTCAACCCCTCCGAAGAAGGAGCGGCTGGGACCACGTGTGGTGATGTTGATCAGACCACCGGTCACGTCACCATAATTGGCAGGCACACCTCCAGTGATCACCTGCACTTCTTCAATGGCGCTCTTGGGAAGGCCCACACCAGCTCCGGCCGGAACCTTCACGCCATCGATATAGTAGTAAGTGTTCTCTGAGCGCGCACCGCGGATACTGATGCCACCGCCCGTTCCCGCATCGCTGGCACCGGCCACCGTGGTGGCGATGCTGTTGGCCGAACGACCGGGCATCTTCGCGATCTGGTCACGGGTCACCGTTCCACCGGAAGCACCGCCATCCTTATCGATCAAGGGTACTTGATACTTCACGATCTCGAACTCCTGCAGCTCCACTCCGGTGCTGAGCTCAATGTTCAAGAAGGTGATCTTGTTGCTGTTGACGATCACACCGGTCTGCTTCATGGGCTGGTATCCCACGTAGCTCACGATCACGTCGTACGTGCCGGGATCGATCGGTTTGATGGTGTAGTTGCCGTCAAAGTCCGTCTGGCCACCGGCCACACGCGTGCCTCTGTTCTCCACCACCACACTAACAAAGGGCAGTGTTTCACCGGACTTCTTGTCCTTGACGGAGCCCTGGAGCGTACCTACGCCCACTTGGGACATGGCGGTAACGCTGGTAACAAGCAGGGCGACGGCTGAGAGTAAGCTTCTCAACATCAACGTGAGGTTTTACGTTCTTCTGAAAGGCGCAACGAGGGGGCGTAAAGATAGAAATTCCCCGGACCGGCAAAATGCACTGAAACCCGCGTCAACAGGGCGTTTCCTGTGACCCGGCCCTGAGCCTTGCCTGATCGGAGGGTGATCTTTCGGTTCATGCGACCTTCATTCCGACGCAATATATCGGCAAAGGATGATCGGTCCCGACGGATCGCTCAACAGATCCAGAGCATGCTATACAGGTCTGAGACACCTGTCCAAGGTCGAACGGTTCAGTGCTTCACGAACCACCTGCCCGGCCAGGGGTCCCGGTGCGCGTTGGTACCGTTGCGATCGGCGCGCTTGGTATTCCTCTTGATGCGCTTGCGCGTGGCCTTGTCCTGATTGGCGAGATGGCGCTTGCGATCCTCCTTCTCCTTCTTCGCCCTGGCCTTCTTCTTCTCTTTGCCTTCCTTGGCCTGCAGCTTCTCCTGCTTGGCGCGGCTGATGCCTTCTTCCTGTGCGAAGGCCGCGTATGGAGCCATCGATAAGGAAAGGATACAGATGATGTAGGGTAGGGCTCGGCGCAACATGGTGCAAAGTTCGTCCTCACCGACATACCTACCTTCGCGTTCACCCGTTCATCGTTCACATGTCCCGCCTCAACACCGCTCTCCGCTCACTTGCCGCCTTCCTGCTGGGTGGCTTGTTGATCACCGGGTGCCGAAAGGAACAATCGGCCGCTCTGCCGCCGACGTCAGTGGACATCAGCTTCAATGTGAACAATCCTGCTTACGTGGACCTGGCGGTCCCTGGTGGTTGGATCTACATCACCGGTGGCTCCTTGGGCATCATCGTTTACCGCAAGACCATCGATGAGTTCGTGGCGATGGACCGCCTGTGCCGCTACCAGACCACCGAGAACTGCAGGGTCTTTGTGGATGATTCGCAAGTGACCGCCACCGACACGGCTTGCTGCGGGTCCAGCTACCTGATCCTGGACGGCAGTGTTACCCAAGGCCCAACATCACTGGGCCTGATCCGATACAACACCACTTTCAACGGCACCACGCTCCGGATCTTCAACTAGGAGAAGTAAGGAGTGGTGAGGGAGGAGTGAAAAAAGAGAAGCCCCGGCTCCTTGCGGACCGGGGCTTCTCCATTGAAACGCTGATCAGTAGCGGTACTCGTCGCTCTTGTAAGGACCGTTCTTCTGTACACCGATGTACTTGGCCTGCTTGTCGTTGAGCTGCTCGAGCTCCACGCCGATCTTCTCCAAGTGCAGACGGGCCACCATCTCATCCAGGTGTTTGGGCAGCACGTACACCTTGTTCTCATAGTTGGCGTGGTTCTTCCACAGCTCCAACTGGGCGAGCGTTTGGTTCGTGAAGCTGTTGCTCATAACGAAGCTGGGGTGGCCGGTAGCGCAGCCCAGGTTCACCAAGCGGCCTTCAGCCAGGATCAGGATATCCTTTCCGTTAATGGTGTACTTGTCCACTTGCGGCTTGATCTCCACCTTGCTCTTGCCATGGTTCTTGTTCAACCAGGCCATGTCGATCTCGTTATCGAAGTGGCCGATGTTGCAAACGATGGCCTTGTCCTTCATCGCTTCGAAATGCTCAGCGCGGATGATGTCGCAGTTGCCGGTGGTGGTGATGATGATGTCGGCGCGACCCACGCAGTTGGCCATGCTCTTCACCTCGAAACCGTCCATGGCCGCCTGCAATGCGCAGATCGGATCGATCTCCGTCACGATCACGCGTGCGCCAGCGCCCAGCAGCGAAGCCGCAGTGCCCTTGCCCACATCGCCGTAACCGGCCACAACGGCCACTTTGCCGGCCATCATCACATCGGTGGCGCGACGGATCGCATCCACTGCGCTCTCCTTGCAGCCGTACTTGTTGTCGAACTTGCTCTTGGTGACGCTGTCGTTCACGTTGATCG
>JADZGG010000223.1 GCA_020854015.1 Flavobacteriales bacterium | reverse complement strand
TGCCAGTGACTCGGTAGTAGAGCTACTGGATGTAGCAAGAGCTACTGCCTGGGAACGGAACGATCCGCACACGGCGGATCGTTCCTTGATCTTAGAGCGAGTTGAAGCGCTTTCCTAGAGAAGAATGATCAAGAGCAGAATGATGATGATCAGGCCAGCGGTCGAGATATAGATCACGCTGCCATTGCGGTTGTATTGATCCATTTCGCCCTTCAGTGTCTTCCATTCGTTGCGGAGCTCAACACGCTCTTCTTTTGACAAGGAATTGCGATCGGTGGCCAGTACATCCGCGATGCGGCTTTGGAGTTCCAGCACGCGGTGCTTGTCCTGCTCACTGAGCTTTGCGAAGTTCTTGGCGTTGAGGTGTACTTCTTTTCTGCCGATCGGTTCAGCTGTTGCGGCTGGTGCGGCTAGGAACACGGCCGCGCTTGTGGCGATGGAAAGCAGCAGAGATCTTAGGGTGTTCATGTGTTTTTGAATATAGGGTTGCTTGGAAGTGTAACGGCCGTCACTGTGCCAGTCGGAATCGAAGACCGGCCAGGACCCTGAATTGATTCACCTTGGGGTTGGTCTGGAATCCACTGCCGGAGAACACATCGCTCATGGCCACATCGTAACCGCCCTCCACGAACAGGAAGCTGAAGCTCGCACCTCCGCCGAATCCAATGTACCACTGGCTTTTCGATGTCTGCACATCAAGCGCATCGTAGTCCAGGTCGGCCTTGAGCATGAAAAGCGCAGTAGGACCTCCAAGCAGGTACACATTAAAGGCTGGGTCCTTGGCGGGGTCCATCAAGTTGAGACCGGCCATGATCGGAACACGGAGGGAGCGATCGGTGTATTTGAACTCGGTATTCGCTCCTGTTAGGTTGCCGTTGGTATCGGTTCCGGCCAGGGTGTAATTCAGATTGCGCACTTGGAAGTGGATGCCCGGCTGCACGAACCAGCGACCTCCCAATTGCACGTCGGCACCGAATTGATAGCCAGCACGTCCTACCCACATTTCCGGACCGGCTTCGCTAACGTTGCTACCGTTGTACCCGCCGCTCAGGCGAAGTTCCTGGGCTTGGAGATTGGAGAACATTGCGCTGGCCAAGAGCGCGATGACCGGAAGTTTGATCTGGAGTTTCATGTGACGAAGTCATTTTGCTGTGGTCCTTTCAAGTCACGCTCCGCGATCGGTATCGAGAGGATGTGGCGCACAAACGAGATGATGGTCAGAACGGAAGGCCAGCGTTCATGCCTGTCGGGCATGGTTCGAGCAAACGTTTCGCACAGGTCCACAGAAGTTCAGGATCTCCGCCAACGGGGTGATACGTGGTCCCATTTCCCCTTTTTGAGGAAGGTGGGCCGCAGAGTGCAGTGTTCATGTCCGGTTGAACACCACTGATCTCATGGTCAGGGTCACAACGAAGAACTGGGGAAAGAGAAGGACAGGAGTGTTGCTGCAACGTTGGCCTTGGATGCAGGGTCATTGGGTACCAATACTGCAATACTGCCAACGTGGCGAGAAGTAGCGTTGCTCACTTCAGCGTGTCGCGTCCCCTGTGCGTGCTTTATCACGTATGGACCAGCAATGGTGTGGCACGTCGTATTTCGCTAGTGCTATTCCTATGTACCGAAGCTGTTCGTCCCGTGCTTTCTGACTACAGCCCTTCGCATGCTTCTCGATCTGCTGATTGGCAACGACATGATAGCTTAGAACGGAACACCTTAGGTCGGTTGCGCGTTTGCGATGAAGCCGCGTCCGTCTTGCCGTTGTTGAACCAGTTCATGTCCATCTCCCACTTTTCCACAGGACCATCGTGAAGCAGGGCCCGGTCGGCAGCATTTCCTTTAGTGGATCTTGTTACAAGAAAGTGTACAAGATGTGAGGTGGGCGGTCCCCACGAATGGGGCGATGATTCCCCATCATATGCTTGATCCCGAGGGGGTGCATTCAGTATTCTGCAAGGTCAGAACGGTTCAAGTGTCGTGGCACGTTCTTTCCTAAGCTCAGTAGCGGTGGCAGCGTACCGGTCCGTGAACATGATCCCTTGCTGCGGTGCACGGAGTAACTTGGCAGAAGCGAATGGTCATGACAGACACGGGCAGATTGAAGTATGCGTTACTCGTGGATGATGAACCGGAGATCTGTTTGCTGCTGGCGAACATTCTACGCCGTACTGGTACGGAGTGTGCGATCGCTCATTCTTTGGAGGCGGGGCGCGCTGCCTTGCTGACCACCCATTTCGATGCCGTGTTCCTTGATGTTCACCTTCCAGATGGCTTGGGCTACGACTTGATCGCGGAGATCAAGGCCTCCCAACCCGGGGCCCGCGCCATAGCGATCAGTGCCATGGACAATGAACGTACGCGCGCAGTTGCCGCTGGCGCTGACCTTTTCGTGTCCAAGCCGTTCAACCGGGCCATAATACTCTCCTCCATCCGCGAGCTGGGATTTCCCGGCTGATCCAACTCTCACCTCCATGGCGACCTCACACATACTGATCCTTGATGATGATCAGGATATCTGCACATTGCTTTCGCGGTACCTGACCAAGAGCGGTTATGCCGTGGTCACGGCGGGTCGTGGCTCCGTGGCGAAGGAGCTCATGACTGCACAACGCTTCGATCTTCTGTTGTGCGACCATCGGTTGCCGGACACCGACGCTCCTAAGATGTTGGAGCATGTGCGGAATACGAGCCCGAGCACACAGGTCATCATCATCACAGGCTATTCCGAGGTCAGGCTCGCGGTGGAGCTGATGCGTAAGGGTGCCTTTGACTATATCGCCAAGCCCTTGTACCCGGATGAGCTGCTCATGCGGGTGCAGGATGCGTTGGCCGACCAAGGGACGGAAGGGCCAGGCACGGTCAAACGCATGTCAGCAAGCGGTTCTGCTCATGCAGGTGCTGACCAGGAGTATGTCGATGGTACAGGGCCTTCCTCCGTCAACATCGCGAAGCACATTGCTCTAGTGGCACCGACCGACATGTCTGTGCTCATCACAGGGGAAACAGGAACAGGCAAGGAATTCGTAGCCAAGCGCATCCACCGCCAAAGCGCACGCGCTTCCGCACCGTTCGTGGCTGTGGATTGTGGTGCACTGCCCAAGGACCTTGCCGGAAGCGAACTTTTCGGACACACGAAAGGGGCCTTCACCGGTGCCGTGAACGATAAGCCCGGTAGCTTTGAGCAGGCCCACGGCGGCACCTTGTTCCTTGACGAGATCGGGAACCTCACCTACGACAACCAGGTGAAACTGCTACGCGTGCTGCAGGAGCGCAAGATCCGTCGCATCGGCGGTACTAAGGACATCGATGTTGACGTGCGCTTGATCATTGCTACCAACGAGGACCTGCAAAAGGCGGTGGCCGAAGGCCGATTCCGCGAGGACCTGCTGCACCGCATCCAAGAGTTCACCGTTCATCTTCTACCGTTGCGTGAGCGCAGGGAGGACATCGAGCGCTTCGCCATGCACTTCGTGGCGCAGGCCAATGTGCGATTGGGCCGCAGCGTGGACGGCTTTGAAGAGGCTGCATTGCAATACTTGGTAAGGCATTCGTGGACCGGGAACCTGCGTGAGCTTGGTAACGTGGTGAAGCGTGCGGTACTGCTGAGCACCGGAAGGTTGATCGGAGCGGATTGCCTCCCGGCCATGATGCTCGCTGGCCCCAACGATACCGTTTCTTCTTCCGGTAACATGAACACGACACACCGCTCCGAAGAAGGCTTACGAGGTGTGGCGCAGCAAGCGGAAAAGGAGGCCATTCTTTCGGCTCTTGAACGGAACGGCTTCAACAAGTCAAAGACCGCCGAACAGCTGAACATCGATCGCAAGACGCTTTACAACAAGCTTCGTTCGTTCGGACTCGAGGTTTGAGCAGCTTCGCTCCACAACGGCTCCAATCCCTGCGCCATGCCCTTGATCCCCTATACTGGCGAACGTGACGAACGGCGCCTGTTGGTGATACTCTATTTCGGCACGCTGGCACTGCTGCTGATCTTGTTGTACGCCACCTTCACAAACTTGCGGCGGTATACGGAATCCGTCAGCGAGATCCGGCGCTACAACTTCGCCAAGATCGAACTGAACGGCCTGCTTTCCAACCTGCAGGATCAGGAAACGAGCGTGCGCGGCTACCTGCTCACGAGTGATACAGCGTACCTGCAGCCATTCCAAAAGGCGACTTCCCGTGATTCAGCGCATTTCGCTCAGTTGGACAGCCTGTTGGCAGAGGGAAGTTGGCATGCCCAATTGGGTTGGCTCAAGGTGAAGTTCATGGCGGTGGAGGATCTGCTGGCGAGCATGGTCACGGATACTGCAGGTGCGCTCGTCGCAGCGAATGTCGATCGGTCCAAGTTGGGCAAGAGCAAGGACGCCATGGACGAAGTGCGACGATTGCATGCGCGCCTGGTCGACCAGGTCCTGTTGGAACGTGAGGACTTCCTTGCGACAGAGGTGCGTGATGGGCTGGATGCACCGGTGATGCTTATCCTGTATTCCGCACTGGCCATCGCCGCCACCGCTCTGCTCTTCTCACGCCTTTCCCGGGCTTTGTTGGGTGTGGAGCGCTCAAAGTTGATGCTACAGACCAAGTTGGGGGAACTGGATGTGGAAGTGCGGAATCGGACCTCCATCCAAAGCTTGCTACAGAAGGTCTTGGACACATCCCCTAACGGGATCATGACCTTTCGTTCGGTCAAGGACGCGGCGGGTGCGATCATTGATTTCGAATTCCTATCCTCGAACCAGCGTGCCAGTGCGATCGTCGGACGCCAGGACCTGATCGGTAAGCGGCTGTTGGTGGAGATGCCCGGGAATGGGGCCAGCGGCTTGTTCAAAGGCTATGTGGATGTTGCCACCACAGGAGTTCCTTTCCGCAATGAATTCTCATACAAGGGCGAGGGGATGAGCCTCTGGTTCAGCGCTCATGCAGTACGTTTCGAGGATGGCTTCATGGTCACCTTCTCCGACATCACCGAACAGAAGCTCGCCCAAGAGGTCAACGCCGAGGCCGACCGGATAGCCTTGACCGGACAGATCACGCGGACCGTGGCCCATGAAGTGCGCAACCCGCTCACCAACATCCATTTGGCCGTGGAGCAGTTGCACGATGAAGTGCAGGACCGGGACGAGCTGGTGGAGCCCTTCTTCCAGATCATTGACCGCAACCTCAAGCGGATCGGCACGTTGATCAAGGAGATGCTGGAGTCCTCGAAGAAGCGTGAGTTGGACCTGATCGCAT
>JADZGG010000222.1 GCA_020854015.1 Flavobacteriales bacterium | reverse complement strand
GCTTTCTCCGCGCCTCAGCGTCTCTGCGGCCAACCAATGAACGCCTCCGATCACCGAACTTCACCCCGTGGACCTCTATTCCCGCAAGCAACGTTGGAAGCTGGTGCTGGCCTTGATCGCCATGGCGATCGTGGGGGCCTCATTGTGGTACAGCAACCGCATTGTGAACAAGGTGCGGCAGGAGGAACGCAAGAAGGTCGAGCTCTGGGCCGAAGCAGTGAAGAACCGCGCCCAGCTCGTCAACTACACCGACTCGCTCTTCCACCGCCTGCGCGATGAGGAACGCAAGAAGGTGGAGCTCTGGGCCGAGGCCATGAACCGGCTGGTCGGGAGCGACGTGAGCGACCTCAGCTTCTACCTCAAGGTGGCCAGTGACAATACCACGATCCCCGTCACCATCACCGATCAGTACGGACACTTGCTTCCTGGTCTAACTCGCAACCTTGATAGCTTGATCGTGCGCGACACGCTCGCGCTGCGGCGTGAGGTGCGGATGATGGACAGCTTGCACGACCCTATCACCATCAATGTTTACAGCGGTCAGAAACAGTACCTCCACTACAAGGACTCGCGGCTGGTGACGGAGCTGCAGGAGGTGATGGACGGCATCATCAGCTCCTTCATCAGCGAAACGGTGATGAGCACCGCCGTGGTGCCGGTGATCTACACCGACAGCACACGCACCCGCATCATCGAGTACGGCCACATCGACAGCCTGGTGGTGGCGGACAGCGCGGCCATGCAGGCGCGCATCCGTTCCATGGCCCAGGCCAACAAGCCCATCGCCATCGACCTGCCGGGCAAGGGCCGCAACTACATCTTCTACGAGGAGTCGCTGGTGATCACGCAGCTGCGCTACTTCCCCTACGTGCAACTGGTGATCCTCGGCCTCTTCCTCATCGTGGCCTACGCGCTCTTCAGCCTGTTCCGCAACGCCGAACAGAACCAGGTGTGGGTGGGCATGGCGAAGGAGACCGCGCACCAGCTCGGCACGCCGCTCAGCTCGCTCATGGCCTGGATGGAACTGCTGAAGAGCAGAGGCGTCGACCCTTCCGCCGTTACGGAAATGAAGAAGGACGTGGACCGCCTCGAGGTGATCACCGAACGCTTCAGCAAGATCGGTTCGGCGCCCGACCTCACGCCCGAGAAGCTCTACCACACCTTGCGCGCCACAGTGCTCTACCTGCGCCCCCGTCTGCCGAACCGCGTGAAGATCGACGTGGTGACACCGGAGGACACCGAGCGCACCGTACCGCTGAACCGCTCGCTCTTCAGTTGGGTGCTGGAGAACCTGGTGCGCAACGCCATCGATGCCATGGAGGGCGAAGGCAGCCTCACCATCGAGATCATCCCCGAAGGTCCTGAGGTGCACATCGACGTCACCGACACCGGCAAGGGCATTCCGACGGCCCAGTTCCGCACGGTGTTCCAACCGGGCTTCACCACCAAGAAACGCGGCTGGGGCCTCGGCCTCTCGCTCAGCAAACGCATCATCGAGCAATACCACGGCGGGCGGATCTTCGTGAAGCGCAGCGCGCCGGGCAAGGGGACTACGTTCCGGATCACGTTGAATGCTTGATCAGGGGCAGGGGCAGGCGCAGGACCAGGAAGTTCATCCCGTGGATCCATCACTTTAGCTTTCGTCAATATGAATTGACGATGGGTGGCTTCAAGGACATGACCGTTTACAAGAAAGCCTTCGAAATGGCACGCATGGTGTTCGCACTGAGTAAGCACTTTCCCAGTGAAGAGAAGTTCTCGCTCACCGACCAGGTGCGTCGCTCATCACGATCCGTGTCCGCGCAATACGCCGAGGGCTATCGCAAGAAGCGCTATCCAGCACACTTCGTGTCGAAGATGACCGATGCGGATGGTGAAAATGCAGAAACACAGGTCTGGCTGGACCATGCCGTGGCGTGTGGTTATGTCACTAAGAACGATATCGCCCCCATTCTACAGTTGTCCGAGGAAGTTGGGCGCATGCTTGGGGACATGATCGAGAACCCGGAGAAATATCTTGGCAAGCGCCCCTGACGGAATCATGCCCCTGCCCCTGCTCCTGCCCCTGTAAATGCCCGGCATATATCTCCACATTCCCTTCTGCAAGAAAGCCTGCACGTATTGCGACTTTCACTTCAGCACCTCCCTGCAGACGAAACCGGCTGTGCTCGAAGCCATGCACAAGGAACTGGCTGAACGTGCCACGGAATTGAACGGCGCAACGGTCGAGACCATCTACTTCGGTGGCGGCACACCGAGCCAGTTGACCGATGCGGAACTGAAGGCCTTCATCGACCAAGCACGGACGCTCTTCACCGTAACACCCGATGCGGAGGTGACGATGGAAGTGAATCCGGATGATGTGGATGCGGAACGGCTGGCCGCATGGAAGCGCATCGGCATCACGCGCCTCAGCATCGGTGTGCAGAGCTTCCGCGAGGAGCGGTTGCGGTTCATGGGCCGCGCGCACGATGCCACACAGAGCCGCGAGAGCCTTCGCCTGATCAGCGCCGCCGGTTTCGCGTCGTGGACCATGGACCTGATCTACGGGCTGCCGGGCATGACGATGGACGAGTGGAACGAACAGCTCGACACCGCCCTCTCCTTCGCGCCGCCGCACATCAGCGCCTACTGCCTCACCGTCGAAAGCAGGACCGCGCTGGATCATCAGGTGAACAAGGGACTCGTGACCATGCCCGGTGATGCGGATCAGGCCGCGCAGTTCGAACGCCTGATCGAACGTTTGGAAGGCGCCGGCTACGTGCAGTACGAGATCAGCAACTTCGGTCGGCCGGGCCACTTCAGCCGCCACAACAGCAGCTACTGGAAAGGGGTGCCCTACCTCGGCATCGGTCCCTCGGCGCACTCCTACAACGGCACCAAGCGCCGCTGGAATCTGTCCCACAACCTGCGCTATGCCAAGGGCATCGCCGCCGGAACGACCTACTGGGAAGAGGAGACCCTCACGCCCGTGCAGGTCACCAACGAAGCCCTGCTCACCGGCCTGCGCACCATCTGGGGCGTCGAGCTGTCCGCCTTGCCCTTGGACCTGCTCGAAGCCCGTTCACCGACGGTGGTGCATTATCGGTCGCAGGGGTTGTTGGAACACAGCGATGGGCGGTTAGTTTTGACAAAGGCGGGGCGTGCCTTCGCGGATCGCATCGCCAGCGACCTGTTCCTGACCGATGATCGCTGAGATCACCCACCAAGGCCAGCAGTTCCGCGTGGACCTGTCCAAGCCCATCGACCTGTCGGTTCCCCTGGCCGCGGGCGAAGGCCACATGCGCGCTTGGTACGTGGACCCAGTGACCATGGAACCAGTACGCAATGGCGACAAGGTGTACGCGATCAAGGACGGTGCGCCCGTCAACTTCCGCAACATCTTCTTCAACCCGCACGGCCACGGTACGCACACCGAAAGCGTCGGCCACATCACGCCGGACATCGAGCCCGTGGGCAACCTGCTGAAGCGCTACTTCTTCATCGCCCAGCTGATCACCGTGCGCCCCGAGGAACGCCGCGCCCCCGATGGCAAGGTGGACACCGTGATCACGCTCGAACAACTGCGCGGCGCCATCGACGAGAAGCCGCCCGAAGCCGTTGTGCTTCGCACGACCGCCACAGCGGCGATGAAGTCCACGCGCAACTGGAGCGGCACCAACGCCACCTACTTGCAGAGTACCGCCACCGCCTGGCTCCGCAGCATCGGCGTGCGCCACCTGCTGGTGGACCTGCCCAGCGTGGACCGCGAGGAGGACGGCGGCACCCTGGCCGCGCACCACGCCTTCTGGGATTTCCCCAACACCATCGACCTCACCCGCACCATCAGCGAAATGATCGTGGTGCCCGACGAGGCGCGCGACGGCCGCTACCTGCTGGAGCTGCAGCTGCCGCACTTCATCAACGACGCGGCGCCGAGCAGGCCGGTGTTGTATGCGATGTTGTGATGGAAGGCTTGGCCTTAACCCGATGATTCCGGACATTGTCGATCATCAGAGGAATGGGACCCTATGGGCACGATGAGTTATCGACTCGCCAACCTGCGAGGCGTCGCTTTAGAACAGCTCAAACGCGATGTTTCTGAAGGCGCCAAGCTGGTCACTTATGCGTATACCATCTCTCCGCTGGCTTTCACGCTTCGGAATGTGACGGCGGTTTATATGGTAAAGCCGGGTGAGAAGGACCACCATTGGGTGATCCCTACCATTGTCACCGGAATCCTAGGTTGGTGGAGCATACCGAACGGATTCATGAACGCACTTTCCTCCATCCGGACCAACCTTTCTGGAGGTTTGGATGTGACGACTGATGTCTTGGCCAACTTGGACGAGGATGCACTCAACTCCGGCCGCATTGAAATTCAGGTCGCAACCAATCTCTTCCATGCGCCTACAGAACGGAACATCACACTGGTCACCAAAGCAGTCAACTCCACCATCCCGTACTACGCCTCTATTCAAGAGGTGTACTTGGGGTTGTTCATGAATACGGCGGAAGGTGAACAGCCCTTCCATGTTATTGGCGTGCAGTCTGATGCCCCCCTTGATGCCTTTCGTGGATCACTTATTACAAATCTGCGCAAGGACTACTACAAGCACGTTCGCTTCGAGATAATCTCAATGGACTCGTCAGACCTGGCCATCAAGTTGAATGAGCAGGGGCGTTTGCTCAAGACCGCTCGCTCATAGGTCCGTAAGCCTCTGTGAAGCCTATTGCATACGCTCAATAGAACTCCAATGGACCTCGAACGCTTCCGCCAGTTCTGCCTCACCAAGCCGGGAGTCACGGAGGAAACACCCTTCGGACCGGATGTGCTCGTGTTCAAGATCGCGGGTAAGATGTTCGCACTGGCACCGATGGAGTACTTCGCGAGCGTGAACCTGAAGTGCGATCCCGAACGCGCCGTGGAGCTCCGCGCTGAATACCCGGGCATCACGCCGGGCTACCACATGAGCAAAGTGCATTGGAACACCGTGTGCTGCGTTGGCTCCGTGCCCGACCGCCTGATCCTGGAGCTCACCACACACAGCTACGAACTGGTGAAGGCTGCGCTGCCGAAGAAGGTGCGGGAGGCGTTGGGGAGTTGAGCGGATCGCATTGCTGCTCCCCCTCCGCCCCCTCGTTGTTTCCGCCTAGACGGCGGACGCGGGGGATGAATGGAAGCGATCCGCAATGCTTGGTCACTGATCTCGTTGGGAAGATCCTCTGAAGAAGATCCAGCGAAGCCCATGCTTCCTATCATCCCCCGCGCCCTAGCGAGGGGGTGGAGGGGGAGCCCACAACGCCGGGGCGTCGCTACGATGCTCTTCAAGGTGCGGATCGCGTTGCTGCTCCCCCTCCGCCCCCTCGTTGTTCCTCCCTACGGTCGGACGCGGGGGATGGTATGAAGCGATCCGCAGATCTCCGTGCTTCCTCCAGACCACCTTCACCCCCGCAAGTACCTTTGACCCTCGCTCGCTCCCTACGCCCATGAACCCCCGTCCTTTCGGCCGCCTGTTGCTCGGCTACTTCTTCCGCGGTCTGCTCCTTGTGGTCCCCGTGGCCATTCTGGTCTATGTGCTCTACCAGACGCTCACCTACCTCGACGGGCTGATCCCCATCGAGATCCCCGGGCTTGGGTTGCTCACCTTGCTGGTGGGCCTCACCCTGTTCGGCTGGTTGGGCAGCACCTTCCTGTACACGCCGATCGCGGACTTTGGCGAGGAGGTGCTGAAACGCATCCCCTTCCTCAAGACCATCTACGACGCGCTGAAGGACCTGATGGAGGCGCTGGTGGGCAGCAAGAAGAAATTCGACCGGCCGGTGCTGGTGAAGATCGTGGAGGACTCCAGCCTCGAAAAGCTGGGCTTCATCACGGCCGACGACTTGAGCCACTTGGGCGTGGGCGCTGGGAAAGTGGCCGTTTACCTGCCGCACAGCTTCGCGTGGAGCGGCAACCTCTACATCGTGCCCGTGGAGAACGTGACCCCGCTGGATGCCAAGGCCGCCGAGGTGATGAAGTTCATCGTGAGCGGCGGTGTGGCCCACATGGACGAGTGACCCGGACGTCTTCGGCACGTCCATTGTTCAAGGCCACTAAGCCAATGACCATGAGAAACCTGCTGACCCTTCTGCTCACCAGTGTGATCACCTTCGCTTCGGCACAGACCGAGGTGGTGATGCGCAGCCACAAGTTCAGCAACGGCGTTCAGCCCACCTTCAGCGTCAACTTCCCCGGTGCGAACAAGGCCTCTGTGGAAGGCTGGTTCGAGCGTGCTTTGAAAGACATCAGTGAGGATGTGCGTGACAAGAAGGAAGTGATCGCCACCGGCGCACGCATCCCGGCCGCCACAGGCGATACGCTCGCGGTCTTCCTCGCCGTGGAACAGCGCTCGAAAGGTGATGATGCCATCGTACACCTCGCCTTCCGCATCCAGAACGAATTCATACACAGTGACAGCGAGCAGCGCCGCATCGATGGCTGTAAAGCCTGGGTGTACGAGCAAGCCGTGGCCTACAAGAAGGACCTGGCCAACAAGTCGCTCGATGAAGCTCTGAAGGTGAAGGCGCGCCTGAACAGTGAAATGGAGATGCTCCAGAAGGAACAGAAACGCGCCGAGCTGGCCATCGAACGCAACACCACACGCAGCGCTGAAGCCGTGGCGGACAAGGCCAAAGCCGAGATCGACCTGAAACGCGCCGACGAGGATGTGCGCACCCACCAGGCCAGCAGCACCGCCAACCCCACGGACGAAGAGATCAAGCAGCTGAACGCCGCACTGAAAGAGCAACGCAAGTTGCAGGAGCGCATCACCAAGCTCACCAAGGACGATTCCGACGCGCAGCAGAAGATCGTGGAGCTGAAGCAGGCGCTGGTGAAGAACGCCACCGATCAGGATGCAAAGACGAAGGCGATCGCCGAACAGCAAGTCGTCGTGGATACGCGGAGGAAGGTGCTGGATGAGGTGAAGTAGGGCCGTCGCCTTTCAGCAGCGAAGCCTTCGTCTTCAGCCGGCCTCGAGCTGCGAGCCTTGAGCCCCGAGCTTCTTTTCGTTAGCAAGCTCCTATCAATTTCCGTGTTGATCCGTGGTTCGTTCTTCGGCCATACATACTCTAGAGCGCATCGGCACACGGATCCTATCTTTCCACCGTGCTACACTCCCGTCGCAACGCGCTGTTCCTGCTGCACTTCATTGTGTTCATCTGGGGCTTCACGGGCATTCTGGGAAAACTGATCGACCAGTCCACGCTGCACCTGGTGATCACCCGCACCTGGATCGGTATGCTGGGTCTTGTTGCCGTGGCCTTGTGGATGGGCAAGAGCTTGAGCCCGAACACGCCGGACCTCAAACACTACCTGCTCACCGGTGCGATCATCACCGCGCACTGGATCACCTTCTACGGCGCCATCAAGCTCAGCACGGCGAGCATCGCGGCGGCCTGCCTCAGTACCAGCACCGTGTTCACGGCCTTGCTGGAACCCTTCTGGTTCAAGCGGCGCATCCGCACGTATGAGGTAGTGCTCGGCTCCATCGTGGTCGCGGCCTTGCTGTTGATCTTCGGTCTGGAGACCAAGTTCCGCGTCGGTATTGCGGTGGCCACCCTGAGCGCCTTGTTCAGCGCGTGGTTCAACGTGATCAACGCCGTGCTCGTGAAGCGCGATCACGCCATCCGCATCGGCTTCTACGAGATGCTCAGCGTGGTGCTGATCATCGGCGGCTACCTGCTTGTAACGAACGATCTGCCACCGCTCTTCTGGGAGCTGCCTGGCAAGGACATCGTGTACCAGCTGGTCTTGGGTCTGGTCTGCACCAGCTTCGCTTTCGTGGCCGGCATCGCTGTCATGAAGCAGCTCAGTCCCTTCACCGTCATGCTCACCGTGAACCTGGAGCCGGTGTACACGATCATCATCGCGCTCATGATCTGGGGCGCTGAGGAACGGCTCACGCTCGGCTCCTACCTCGGCATCGCGCTGATCCTGGCCTGCCTGTTCGTGAACGGATGGCTCCAGCGCAAGCGACCCGAAGAGGTCGTCGAACCGGATCCGCTGGCGCAGGTGTGAGAGGTTAGCGGCGAGCGGCAAGTCCCAAGCGGCGAGTCCAAGCCGACCATAGCAGGTCACTTCCCGCTCTGATCGCGGCCTAGTTCCACCTTCTCATCTCCGGTGCGGAAGTCCACGTAGTTCACGAAGAACTGGAACATCTCGTCCGTGGTGCGCATGAAGCGGCTGTCCGTGCCGACCACATCGCGCGGCGGTCTGTGCGGGTGATCCGGATTGTTCGCGGTGTTGTCGAAGGTTCCGAACACGTGGATCACCGAGCCCTTCTTCAACGGCAACATGCGTTCGAACGTGTAGGCGTACTGCCAACGGAAGTTCCATTGCTTGATCCGCACCAAGGGCACGGTGTCGTTCTGTGGCGTCACAGCGTACGCGAGGAATGCCTTCCCGAGCAAGTGCATGTGCGGGTTCACCGTCAGTACGCTGATGTCCTTGGGCACGGTGTACTGCGT
>JADZGG010000221.1 GCA_020854015.1 Flavobacteriales bacterium | reverse complement strand
TGCGGCATCCGTTCCCGAACGCGATCGAACTGGACTTCCAGGGCACCATGGAATGGCAGCCGGTGTGGATCGGCACGGTGGGCATGATCAGCGATGCCGGAGGACCTGGCCTTAGTATCGTCGCGCTGGGGCAGGGCACCGAGCCGAATCTTCCGCTTCTCGAAGCGGCCATGTCAGTGATAGAGAGCGTGCGCTTCACCCAGCCTGTGACGCCTCCGGTGGTGGAGCAATGGTGTGCGCACCTTTCCGGAACCCGCCTCACCTACATCTCCAGCTACTCCTCCCCTTCCACCGCGGCGGGCGGTCTGGGCGGTGGCATGAGCAGCCAGATCACCCTGGACCTCTGCCCTGGCGGCCGGTTCACCCGCAGAACCGGCTCAGACCTGACGCTTGGTAGTGGGGACGCCTCTGTCGCGTCTGCCTCAGGAAGCCAAGGCATCGGCAGCTGGGACGTGTTCGCTGACGGCCCGGATGGCGCCCGACTGGAGCTTCGGGCCAACGATGGGGCCATCCGTTCCTACACGCTGGAGGACCGCAACGGCGAGACCTTCCTGCAAGGGGAGCGCTGGTTCAGGACCACGGGCGGCGATGGGGAGAACGCTCCCCGATGCGACCCCTAGGGGTTGGGATCCCTTGAAAAGCCCCCCTTGTTGCAGTTGTTCGTACCAATTGCACTAGCTTCGCACCGCCTTTCTCCCGCCGTTCTTTGGCGAGAGTTGCTGGAGGAGGGTCAAACTCAAACCTCACTCAGTCAGTAGAACACATGAACATTTACGTCGCCAACATCGCGTACAGCGTAAGGGACCAGGACCTCCGCGAGCTCTTCGAAGCCTACGGTGAAGTGACCTCGGCCAAGATCATCATGGACAAGGCCACCAACCGCAGCCGTGGATTCGGCTTCGTGGAGATGGCCGATGACAACGCCGGTCGTCAAGCCATTGAAGGCACGAACGGAAAGAACTTCCAAGGTCGTGACCTGGTGGTGAACGAAGCTCGCCCGCGCCCGGAAGGTGATCGCGGTGGATTCGGCGGCGGCGGCGGTTACCGCAGTGGCGGTGGCGGCGGCGGAGACCGTGGCGGTTATCGCGGTGGCGGCGGCGGCGACCGTGGCGGCGATCGCGGTGGTTACCGTGGTGGCAGCAGCGACCGTGGCGGCGACCGTTGGAGCCGTGGCGGTGATCGCGACGAGTGATCCACACAGTGCAACTCACAGAAGCCCCGCCCAACAGCGGGGCTTCTTCTTTTCTGTTAAGGGCTGCAAAACCTTCACCTCTAACCCTTGTCCTACGGTCTACTTTTGCCGCCCATGCCCACGACCCGTGCTGTTCTTGTCCTTGCCCTGTCATTGATCGGGTCCATGCTATTGGCGCAGCGCCCCGGCGGCGGCGGCGGGAGGCCCTCGATCGGCAAGGTCTACGGCAAGGTCATGGACGCCAGCACCCGCAAGGGCGTCGAATTCGCGACAGTGCAGTTGGTCCGTACGCCCGGAGATAGCATTGTGGGTGGTGCGCTCGCCGAGGAGAACGGCGACTTCATGTTGGAGCGACTGCCCTTCGGCCCCTTCAAGCTGAAAGTGACCTTCCTCGGTTATACCACGCTCGTGATGGACGTTCGCATCACCCCTGACGTGGTGGAACAGGACCTCGGTAACCTGATGCTGCAACCGAACGCAGCGGTGCTGAAGGAAGCTGAAGTAACGGGTGAACGCAGCCAGTCCGTGCTACAGGTGGACCGCCGCATCTACAATGTGGAGAAGGACCTGAGCGTGCGCGGTGGAACGGCCACTGATGTCATGAAGAACGTACCCGGCCTAAGCGTGGATGCCGATGGCGGTGTTACCCTTCGCAACGCCACGCCGCAGATCATGGTGGACGGGCGACCCTCAACCATGACCTTGGACCAGATCCCAGCGGATGACATCGAGCGTGTGGAGGTCATCACCAACCCCAGTGTGATCTTCGATGCGAGCAGCGGCGGCGGCATCATCAACGTCGTGCTGAAGAAGAGCACGCGACCCGGCTACAGCGGTCAGCTTCAGGGGGGTGTCGGAACCAACGGAAGGTACCAGAGCAACGGCAGCCTGAACGTGAAGGATGGCCGCTGGACCTTTCAGCTCTCGGGCAACTACAACTACAGCTCGAACAACACCAAGAGCCTTACCTCTCGGGAACTGCTCAGCGGTGAGCTCGTGACCAATCGCTTCGACCAGGAAGGTCGTTCGGGCTCGGACCGCAGCAATTACGGTGGCCGCTTCGGTGTGGATTGGAAGGCGAGCAACCGGAGCACCTTGAGCTTCTCGCAGAGCATCCGCGGCCGGGACTATACCAACGATGACAAGTTGGACTACGTGCAATACGACAGCACGGGCGGGGTCGAATACACGGGCCAACAGCTGAACACGGGCTCCAACAACAGCAGCGACCTCACGAGCCAGGTCACTTTCCTCCACCGGACGCCGAAACCAGGGCGAGAGTGGAGCACGGACCTTACCTACAACCGTTCCCGAAGGACCAATGATGCGGTCTATGTTACCGAGACCTACGATGCCGATGGCCTGCCTTCGGTCGGCAGCCCGCGTGTGCAGGACAACGTTGGCAGCACTGATGCCGACCAGTTCACCTGGCAGTTCCACTTCAGCGACCCACGCGGGGAGCGGGACAAGTTCGAGTACGGTTTGCGCAGCAACGTGCGACTGGACCACTCGCTGTTGAACGTGACCGTGGGCACCGACACAAGCGCGGTCGCCCGGGACTCCACGCTTTCGAACGACTACCAGATCACCGACATGGTGAACGCCGCCTACTTCAACTGGATCCACAAGATCGATGACCGGTGGGGTTTTCAGGCGGGTCTACGTTTAGAGACCACGCGCTTCATCTCCGACATCAAGGACAAGGGGTTGAGCTTTGAGTACATCTATCCGAACGGGACGGAGGACCTGTGGAAGGCGCTGTTCCCGGCCATCTATGGATCGCGCAAAAGGGAAGGCGTACGCGAACTTCAGTTCAACGTATCTCGCAAGATCAACCGGCCGAACTTCTTCCAGATGATGCCTTTCATCATGTTCAGCGACTCGCGGAACCTGCGCATCGGCAACCCTTCGTTGGCGCCTGAGTTCATCGACCTTGCGGAAGTGAACCACCTGCTCCCCCTCGGCGAAGGACGCAGCAACTGGCTTTCATCGGTGTTCATGCGTGTCACGGAGAACGTGATCACGAGCTATGTGTATCCGCTTCCGGAGAACCCCCAGATCCTGGTGAGCACCTTCGTTAACGGGGACAACAGCTTCACCTACGGATGGGAGAATACGGTGAAGCTGGAATTCTCCAAGGCCATGCAGCTCACGGTAGGCGGAACGCTGCAGTACGTCGACATTTCCGCGGGCGAAGGGCGTGTCAGCAACAGCGGCTGGCAGGCGAACGGCAAGGTGAACCTGCTCACCAGGTTGCCGAAGGACTGGAGCGTGCAGTTGAACGGTGAACTGGAAGGGCGCCGCCCGATCCCCCAAGGCTATTCGATCGCCAACTGGGGCATCGACCTTAGTAGCACCAAGGAATTCAACAAGCATTGGAGCGCAACCGCCATGGTGAACGACGTGTTCTTCACCCGCAAGTGGGGGACCGTGCTGGATACGCCGACGCTCTACCAGGAAACTCAGCGCCGACGCGAAATGCGCTTCCTCCGAGTGACTCTGACGTGGAAGTTCGGCGAGCAGGACGCTTCATTCTTCCGCAGGAAGAACCAGCAGCAGCGCAGGGATCCCGGAGCCGGGGGCGAAGAGAGCTTCTAAGCTCGGAAAAAGGTCGGCGGGGACCAGGCCGCTCTCGCTTCCCAGACCCCGCCTTCACCGGACCTTTTTGCAGGCATTGCGCGCAAGCACCACCGTGGTGGAAAGGCGCGTGCCACCTGAGTTCGGAAAATCAACGCAAAGGGGGCTCGAACTGTTCGTTCGGCCGCTCAATATTCCAGGATGTACCGGGTACTGACCTCCTTGCTGCGTAGGTCGGGATCCAGGAAGCCCCAAGTGAGCAGTTGTACCTTGAATTCAGGGAAGATCGTTTCCCTCAACGGAACAAGGCCGAGCGAAAGCAGGTCCGCGCGCCCTGTGCTGTCCGTGAAAAGCACGGTCCCCGGTCGCACCTGCTGGCTCATCTCCCACACAGCACCCGCATAGCGTACGTCGAGCCTGGAGTAGTGGTCCAGTGCCGTACCTCCCGCGCCAACGGCGAAGAATCGATCCTCGGTCACACCGCGGGCCCGCACCCATTTCCCTGCCTCTGCGTTCGCTTGGTAGGGCAACAAGGCGGGATAGAAATGCAGATCCAACAGCAGCGCCAACCCGCACATGGCCCAGAACGTGGTCCCGATGATGCGGGTCACTCCAGTGGAACGCGAGGCATGGACGACCAATGCAACGCAGAGTACCAGGGCCACCAACGACCATCCGACGCTAGGGAAGCTCCAGAGCATAAGCGTTGCACCACCGAGCATAAGGATCGCCACGAAAGCGAACTGCGCCCCGCTCCAAGACCTGCTGCTCATGCGAGGAACGGCCTTCGCCGCCTGGATGCAGAACAATGGATGGATCACATACAGGTAGTGAGGCAACTTGAAGTGCGAGAACGAAAGGGCCGTGAAGACCAACGTGATGCCGGCCAATGCGATCCACTCCTTGGCCTCTCCTCGTCGTGCGCTGAACAATAGACGCAGGTCGAGGATCAGGCCACCCAACACGAACAACGTCCATGGCAGCAACTGCCAGAGCACCTCATGCGTGAAGAAGAGCGGCGTGGAGTCATCCTTCCAGACGTTCTCGCCCGTGAGGCGTCCGAAGCTCTGTTCCCAGAAAAAGAACCGCAAGCCATGCGCCCCGAACTGCTCGTAGAGTCCCATGCACATCGGCAACAGCACAATGCAGATGAGCACCGGAGCTGATAGTAAGCGAGGATCACGCAGAACGCTCCACTTCCGTTTCAACAGCACATGCCCGCCCAAGGCCAGCAATGGAGCCATGAGCCCCATGGGGCCCTTGGTCAACATGCCCGCGCCGATCGCCAGGGAAGCTCCCAGCAGCCAGGACCAACGGGCGCGTTCAAGGTACTCGGCACCACACCAGGTCGCTGTGATCACGCAACCCATGAGCATGGTGTCGCACCGCACATCATTGGTCATGAGCACCATGGCCAGCGACGAACCCAGCATCAATGAGGCGTTCACGCCCACTTCGCGGCCATAGTAAAGCTTGGCAAGGCGGAACGTGGACCATAGCCCCAGCAAGGCGAACAGGATGGATGGCAGCTTGTAGCTCCAATTGTGGACGCCGAGCAACTTGAAGGACAGAGCGGACATCCAGAACAATAGTGGCGGCTTGTCCAAGTAGTCCTGACCACGGAACTTCAGGTGCAACGGATCCGCTCCCATGGCCATTTCCCGAGCCATGGTGGCGTACTGCGCGGCATCCACCTCCATGATGTCCAACACGCTGCCCAGCGCATAGATCACGAGCAGGGCGGCAAAGGCGAGGACCGGAGGGCGAGGGTGCATGGGCGGTGAAAATTAAACGGGTTGTTAATGCGCCCTGCACGGAGAGTCCTTGCGCTAACATTGTGACCGGCCTGGCAAGGCCCCGACCATGCGCCGCCGAACCATCGCCACCGTCATCCTACTGGCCACCCTGAGCGTGGTGGGCGTGGTGTTGACGCAAGTGCTCTGGCTGGACCGGGCCTTCCGGGTGCAGCGCGCGGAAGCTGAGCTACAATTGCGGCAACACCAACAATTGGACAAGCAGTTCAACGACCGGGTGGTGATCGCCCTGACCGCCGTGGCTGAGAAGATCCTCTCGATCAACAAGGACCCCTCGGATCTGTACGACGCTGTGAAACAGGAACGGCCGAACTACTTCGCGGTCGCGATCAATGACACGGTCCACCCGTACCTGCTTGAAGCTTTGCTGCGGAAGGAGTTCATGCGTCGGAACATCGGTGAGGACTTCGAATATGGGGTCTATGACTGCTTCACTGACAGCATTGTCTACGGGAACTATGTAAGCTTGATGGACAGCGCGGTGGCCGATACGGCGACACATAGTCAACTTCTGAAGCTCAACAAGGACGGGCACTACTTCGGCGTCTACTGGCCCCGTCGTGACAGCGTGTTCTGGGAGCCCCGTCCCCGCGCACAAGCCACCTGGATCTATCCGGCCATCGTCACGCTCATCGTGTTCGGTTTCTTCGCCTATAGCTTGTGGGTGATCCTTCGGCAGAAACGGATCAGTGAGATCAAGAACGACTTCATCGGCAACATGACACACGAGCTGAAGACGCCGATCAGCACGATCGCCCTGAGCAGTGAGGTGCTGAGCGACCCTGGGATCATCAACGAACCGGAGCGGCTGCGGACATATGCCGGGATCATCCGCTCGGAGAACGAACGATTGCGCACCCAGGTCGAACGCGTGCTACAGCTAGCGACCCTGGACCGTGAGAACCTCGCCCTGAAGCAGGAGCCCGTGGACCTTCATGAGCTTGTCGCGGATGTGGCCGATGCCTTCGTGGTGCAGTTGAAGGAACGGAACGGCATGGTTCGAAGCGAACTGTGCGCGAAGCACCATGTGATCACAGGCGACCCCGTACACCTTTCCAACATGCTCTTCAACCTGGTGGACAACGCGATCAAGTACAGCCCGGAGAACGTCGATGTGCTCATCACCACGGTCGATCACGGGCAGCGGGTCGAACTGCGGGTGAAGGACCACGGTATCGGCATCGCCAAGGCGGATCAACACCACGTGTTCGAACGCTTCTACCGGGTCCCGACCGGAAACGTGCACAACGTGAAAGGCTTCGGTCTCGGTCTGCACTACGTTCAGCAGATCGTGCACGCCCACAACGGCACCATCAAGCTCGAAAGTGAACCTGGGAAAGGCAGCACCTTCACGGTACTGTTCCCCATTGCGACACCATGACCATGACCGCGACGAAAGCGAACATCCTGCTGGTGGAGGACGACCAGAACCTGGGCTTCGTGATCCAGGACGCGCTCAAGCGCAAGGGGTACGGGGTACACCTTTGCCGAGATGGCAAGGAGGGGCTCAAGTACTTCAACGAGCACCCCTATGACCTGTGCGTGCTGGATGTCATGTTGCCGCACAAGGACGGTTTCAGCCTGGCCGAGGACATCCGCCTCACGGACCAGCGCATCCCGATCGTTTTCCTCACCGCGAAGAGCCAGACAGACGATCGCATCGCGGGTTTCAAGGCCGGTGGGGACGACTACCTGACCAAGCCCTTCAGCCATGAGGAATTGATACTTCGCATTGAAGCGATCCTGCGTCGGACCAAAGGACTTGGCGACGACACCCGATCACGTGAGGTCTTCGAGATCGGCACCTATTCCTTCGACCACCGCAACCTGGTGCTCAAGCATCCCGATGAGGAACGCAAGCTCACGAAGAAGGAAGCGGATGTGCTTCGCCTGCTCTGTATGCACCGCGATCAGGTACTGCCTCGGGAACTGGTATTGAACATGGTCTGGGGCGACGACACCTACTTCCTGGGCCGCAGCCTCGACGTGTTCATCAGCCGATTGCGGAAGTACCTGCGCCATGACCCGAACGTGCAGATCATGAACGTGCATGGCGTCGGCTTCAAGTTCCAGGTAGGCTAGCTCTGGAACAAGCGCGGCGGCGGCCATCCCACGATGGACCCGCCGCCGCTACCCCAACGTATCGTTCACTGCCGGATCAGGATCCGGCGAGGATGCGTTTCACGAGAGCAGCTACCATGCTGCCCTCCGCCTTTCCGGCCAACTTCGCGTTCGTCTCGCTCATCACCTTGCCCATCGACTTCATGTCGGTCGCACCAAGCTCCGCGATGATCTTGCGCACTTCAGCTTCCACTTCCGCTTCGCTCAAGCGCGCCGGCAGGTACGCACTGATCACCAGGGCTTGCGCCTCATCCTCCCCGGCCAGATCCGGCCTTCCTTGCTGATGGAAGATGGTGGCGGCTTCCGCACGCTGCTTGTGCAGCTTCTGGAGCAGTCGCAATCCGGCTTCCTCGGTGATGCCGTCCGTACCCCCACCCTCCTTGGTGAGCTCCAGCAGGATCGCGCTCTTGATGGCCCGCAATGCGTTCAATCGGTCCTTGTCGCGGGCCAGCATCGCGGCCTTGATGTCCGCATCGATGCGCTGCTGAAGGCTCATGCTCAATCAACGTTATCGTGGAGGAACGGGTTGTTGCGGCGAAGCTCCACACGGCGCTCACCGTTCTCATCCGTTTCCTCGTTCAACGTGTAGCGGCTCATGGTGCTATCGGCGCTGTTAGGCAC
Organism: Flavobacteriales bacterium; assembly: GCA_020854015.1. Taxonomy (GTDB): domain Bacteria; phylum Bacteroidota; class Bacteroidia; order Flavobacteriales_F; family PHOS-HE28; genus PHOS-HE28. The sequence goes on along the minus strand of JADZGG010000221.1, from coordinate 6,020 downwards.
GTCGTTCAGCACCACGTTCTTGCGGCGGTAGGCAGGCTCACGCTCCATTTCACTGAGCCCGTTCGGGGAGCGCAGGCGGATGCTCATCTCACGCACGCGGGCCAGGCGGTCCTCCACACGGTTCGAATGCTCCACAGGTGCCACACGTGGCTCGTTGGAGGGTGCGGGTGCGGTCGACGCTGCGTTCACCGGGGTCTCCACATGAGCCTGCGTGCTCGGTTCCGGAGCGTCATATAGGTTCAGGCGCACCACTTCCTCACGAGGGGGAGCAGGAGGAGCTGGAGGATCCACGGCGACCGGTTGCACAGGAGCAGTTCGCACCGGCACTTCATCGAACTCGATCGCACCTTGCTGCTGCACGGGAGCCTCGGGAGCCTCAACAGGCTTCAGGTAGGGTTCGAAAGGGACCGGAGCCGATGACTGTTGCACAGGAGCAACAGGGGTTGCAAAGGGGTTCGACAACGGAGTGGTCACAGGGGTCGCGGCATCATAGAGGCCTGTTACGATCCGCTCGGCCAGCGGCTCCTCCATGGGCGTGCCGTTGCTGTTCAGGTTGAAGCCCGTGGCGATCACGGTGACACGCAAACGCTCACCAAGCGTGAGGTCCTGGCAATAGCCGAAGATCACATCGGCACTGCTGCCAGCAGCTTCCTGGATGTGATCGGTGATCTCGCTCATCTCGTCCATGGCGAGCGTTCGCTCTCCGTGGGCCACGTTCAGCAGCACATACTTGGCGCCGCGGATGTCGTTGTCGTTGAGCAAGGGCGAAGCGAGGGCCTCCATGGCCGCACGTTGAGCGCGGTCCTCCCCTTCGGCCTCCGCCATGCCCATGATGGCCACGCCACTGTTGGTCATCACCGTGCGCACAGCCTCGAAGTCCACGTTCACCTTTCCGGTAACGGTGATGATGTCGGCGATGCCACGGGCCGCGGTGGTGAGCACGTTGTCGGCATGGGCGAAGGCATCGTCCAGGGTGAGGTTGCCGAAGAGCTCGCGCAAGCGGTCATTGTTGATCACCAGCAGCGTGTCCACGGCTTGGCGCATCTCCTCGATACCGGCGTTGGCCTGTTGGACACGTTTGCGACCCTCCCACTTGAAAGGCATGGTGACGATACCCACAGTAAGGATGCCGAGCTCCCGGGCGATGCGCGCGATCACCGGAGCTGCACCCGTACCCGTTCCACCACCCATGCCTGCGGTGATGAACACCATCTTCGTGCGGGTGCTGAGCAGCTGCCGGATCTCGTCGAGGTTCTCCTGCGCCGCGCTCTTGCCACGCTCGGGAATGCTACCTGCGCCGAGCCCTTCAGTGAGGGCCGCGCCGAGTTGGAGCTTCACGGGGATCAGGCTCATGTCGAGCGCCTGACGATCGGTGTTGCAGATGATGAAATCAACGCCCTGGATGCCGTGGGCGTGCATGTGGTTCACGGCATTGCTGCCGCCGCCACCCACGCCGATCACCTTGATGATGGAGGCGAGCTCGTTGGGAAGGTCGAATTTCATTGCGTTGGGAATTGATCGTTGGGGTTGGGGCTTGGCGGATCGGATCAGCTCTCGTCGTCCTTCATGAACTCGGAAGCCTTGTCGAGCACCTGGGTGAACCAGCTGCCCACGCGGTTGGCGGAGTGGGTCGTTACCTCCACCTTGTTGGTCTTCTCCACACGCGGACGGCTGCGGTCGAGGTGGCTAAAGCCACGCATCACGAGGCCGACACCGGTGGCGTACAGCGGGCTCGTTACATCGACCACCTTGCTCGGAGCGAGGTGCTCGTTGGGGTATCCGATGCGTGTGCTGAGCCCGGTGATGTACTCGGTGAGCTGACGCAGGTGCTTGAGCTGTGCGCCACCACCTGTAAGCACGATGCCACCAGCGTTCAACTGCTTCTCCAATCCACTGTTCTTGATCTCGAAGTGCACGTGCTCGAGGATCTCCTCCATGCGGCATTGGATGATGTGAGCGAGGTTCTTCACGCTGATCTCCTTGGGTTCGCGACCGCGCAGACCGGGGATGCACACCACTTCGTTCTCCTTGTTCTCCGCAGCGAGGGCGCTACCGAAGCGCGTCTTCAGCAGCTCGGCCTGATCGCGCAGAATGGCACAACCCATCTTGATGTCCTCGGTGATCACGTTGCCACCGAAAGGGATCACGGCCGTGTGACGGATGATGTTCTCCGAGAAGATGGCGATGTCCGTGGTACCACCACCGATATCGACGAGCACCACTCCGGCTTCCTTCTCCTCTGCGCTAAGAACCGCGTCGGCGCTGGCCAGTGGCTCCAGGATCAACTCGGTCACTTCCAGATTGGCACGATGCACGCACTGGTTGATGTTGCGCGCAGCGGTGACCTGCCCGCTGATGATGTGGAAGTTCGCCTCGAGGCGAACACCGCTCATGCCGATCGGGTCCTTGATGCCCTGCTCGTTGTCCACGATGTACTCCTGTGGAAGCACGTGGATGATCTCTTCGCCGGCGGGCATCACCAGCTTGTACATGTCGTCGATCAAGGCGTCGATGTCCTGTTGGCGGATCTCCTCTTCCAGGCTCTGGCGCGTGATCATGCCCCGATGGTGCATGCTGCGGATGTGCTGTCCGGCGATGCCCACGTTCACGGTCTGGATGTCCACACCCGCGCTGTTCTCCGCTTCACGTACGGCCTCCTTGATGCTGTCAACGGTCTTCTGGATGTTGCTGACCACACCACGGCTCACTCCGTCGCTGCGTGACTTGCCCATGCCGAGGATCTCGATCTTGCCCTGCTCATTCCTGCGCCCTACGATGCAGGCGATCTTGGTGGTGCCGATATCCAGGCCGGCCACGATGTCTTCTTGCTGCTGATGCATGTTGTCGCTCACGTTAGGGCGTCATTCGTTTGGTGCATACGATCTGGTCGGCGAAGCGCACGTCGATCCGCGCGTACCGCCTCCAGTCCACTTGCGGGATGCCTTTCGCGTAGAAAAGGCGGAGCTTGTCGAGTCGGGCTTCCAGATCGGTACCGTTACCGACGGCGATGCGTTGACCACCGATGCGGGGGATCAGTTCGAATTCACCGTTCAGGTCCACGACCGCTTGATCGATCATGGCGTTCCAGAAGGGATCGGCCGTGATGGTACGTGCCAGTGCCAGGATCTCGTCGCTACGGGTATGCGCCTTCAGGGTGTCGGTCGCCGTCACTAGGTGCTCACCTTCGCGAAAGGGCTCATAAAGCTCCCCGGTGACCACGAGCACACGGGGTGTGTAAGTATCCGTGGGAGGCATGCTCCAACCGTCGCGGTCGATGTAGAAGTTCGAACCATCCGCGTTGAAGACCCGGACGATGGGCAAGCGCTGCTTCACCCGAACGTGCATGGTTCCGTCAAGCGTGTGGTACACGTCGGCATCGGACACACAGGCCAGGCTGCGGAGGCGCTCTTCGATGGCGGTCATCTCCACTTCGCCCATGGCGCTGCCGATCAAGCCATCGCCGTTCTCCAGCACCAGGGCACGCACCGCATCGGCATCAATGAACTGGACATCCGCAGGCTGGTCGACCTCCACGTCGAGGGCCGTCACAGGGCGACGTTCGCTGCTGTGCTCCACAAAACCGAGCGCGACCACGATGGCCAAGATCCCCAGGATCATGCCCACAGGCTTCAGGAAGCGCTTGATCTTCAGCATTATCAACGTTCGTTCAGCATGGCCGCGATGACAGGGACCTCCCGGTCGATATCGCCCGCGCCAAGCGCAAGCAAGATGTCCACATCCCGCGTGCGCAACAGAGGCACCAAAGCCTCTTTTGTACACAGGGTCTTGTTCTTTAGTGGCACTTGATCCAGCAGCCAGGCGCTCGTAATTCCCGGCAAGGGTAGCTCGCGCGCCGGGTAGATATCGAGCAGGATCAACTCATCCAACTGGGCCAAGCTCTCTGCGAACCCCGCGGCCAGGTCGCGGGTGCGGGTGAAGAGGTGGGGCTGGAAAATGCCGGTGATCCGACGTCCCGGATGGAGCTCACGGGCGCTCCGGATGCAGGCATCAAGCTCGGCCGGGTGGTGGGCATAGTCATCGATGAAGACGCTATTCGTGGTCCGTGCCCGCAATTCGAATCGCCGCCTGACCCCTAGAAAGCCTGCCAGACCTTTCCGCAGACGGTCCTCAGGCACCCCAAGATCAAGCGCCATGGCCGATGCAGCGACCGCGTTCTCCACGTTATGCCGACCGGGCATGCCCAGGGTGAGGTCCTCCAGGGTCCTTTCACCGAGGACGAGGTCGAAGTGGTACGCCCCGCCTTCCACACGCACGTTCGCCGCCTTCACCCCGTTCCGTCCATCGATGGCATAGGGCACCGCGTTCGGTCCGCCGAAGCGGTCGATCACGCGCTCGTGCACGAGCAACTTCCCCGTGCACAAGGCTGCGAACTCGGCATAGGCCGCGTACATCGCTTCCGCTGTTCCGTAAATGTCCAAGTGATCGGGGTCCATGGCCGTGATGATGGCCTCACTAGGTGATAAACGCAGAAAACTGCGATCGTATTCGTCCGCCTCCACCACGTTCACCACAGCGCCATCATCCAGGAGCACGTTGGTGTCATAGTTCGCACTGATGCCGCCGAGGAATGCGTTGCATCGCACCCCTCCTGCGGTCAGCAAGTGTGCGAGCATGGTGCTCACCGTCGTTTTTCCATGCGTACCCGCCACAGCGACCGTGCGTCGATCCCGGGTGATGAGCCCCAGCACTTCACTGCGCTTCAGGATGCGCGCGCCGCGTTCCTCCCAATAGCGGAGCAGCGGACTGTCAACAGGAACGGCGGGAGTGCGGACCACCAGCACCGACCCGGGTGCAGCTTCCCGGAACTCAGAAGGAATGGCCCTGGGGTCCTCGGTGAACTGCACTTCGATCCCTTCCATCCGCAGCTGGCCGATGAGCTCACTGGGCGTCCGGTCGTAGCCTGCCACCACTGCGCCCCTGCGCCGGTAGTACCGCGCGAGGCCGCTCATGCCAATGCCACCGATGCCGATGAAATAGAGAAGGTCGGGTCGTTCCATGATCATTGTCGTGCCAGTCGGATCACTTCCGCAGCGATGGCCCCCGCCGCATTGCTGATGGCCATGCCGGCGATGGCGGAGCGCAGTCCATTGAGCTTGTTCGGATCGGCCAGAAGTTCAAGGATCACGGTCCCAAGCTCTGTCACGGTGCGGTCATCCCGCACCAGGATCGCGGCACCGCGATCGGTCAACGCACGCGCGTTCATGGTCTGATGGTCCTCTGCGGCCGTGGGCAAGGGGACCAGGATGGCGGGCAGACGCACCAGACACAGCTCGCTCACGCTCATGGCACCAGCACGCGCCACCACGAGATCGGCCACTGCATAGGCCAGGTCCATGCGCGTAACGAACTCCATCACCTTGCAGTCGGTGTAGCCGAGCGCTTCCACCGCGTTACCCGCTTGTCCGTAGAAGGGTGTGCCGGTCTGCCAGATGAGCTGCACGCCACGCTCCTTCAGTTTGGGCAGCGACGCTTCAATGCCCTGATTGATGCCGCGTGCTCCAAGGCTTCCACCCGTCACGAAGACGACCGGGCGACCTTCCTGCAACCCGAACTGTTCAAGGCCACGTGGACGTTTCCCTTCCAGTCGGACGACCTCTTCACGCACGGGGTTGCCGGTCATCAGGATCTTTTCCTTGGGGAAGTAGCGCTCCATGGCGGGGTAGGCCACACAGATCCGATCGGCCTTTCGCGCGAGCATGCGGTTGGTGGCCCCGGCATGACTGTTCTGTTCCTGGATGAGGGTGCGCACTCCGGCCCGTTGGGCAGCAGCGAGCGTGGGTCCGCTGGCATAGCCACCTACTCCGACGGCCACTTGTGGAGCGAACGTGCGAACGATGCGACGAGCTTTCCACATGCTACGCAACAAGCGCCAGGGCAGGCCGAGGTTCTTGATGATCGAGCCACGCTGAAAGCCACGGATGGGAAGGCCTTCGATCCGATACCCGGCAGCGGGCCCCTTCTCCATCTCCATCTTTCCCTCGGCACCTACGAACAGGATC
>JADZGG010000220.1 GCA_020854015.1 Flavobacteriales bacterium | reverse complement strand
CAAAGACCTGCGAGACCTGCCAGGCTGTTGACCAGGATGAAGAGCGCCGAAGTGGCCGCCGTGGTCTTCGCATCGGCCCAGCGGAAGAGCAGCAGAAGCGGGCTCAGCAGGATGCCGCCACCGATGCCGATGACACCGGAGACCAGGCCAAGCACCGCACCGATACCCATCGCCAAGGCCATGGGTGCTTCACGTCGCACACCTTCACCGGAACCGAAAAGGCCGAACAGCCGTGCCACAGCCACGAGCAAGCAGAGCGCGAGGATGCGCTGGTACAAGAGCGGTTCCAGATCGACCTGCGAGCCAAGCCACGCACAGGGCACCGCGAGCACCGCGAAGGGCCAGAAGAGCTTCCATTGGAAATGCCCGGCCCGGGCGAATTGTACGAAGGCTAGCGCGCTAACGCAGATGTTGAGCACCAAAGCCGAAGGACGCACGACCGAGATGGACAGTCCGGATAGAGTGAGCAGTGCGATGTAGCCACTGGCGCCCCCATGGCCGACCAGGGCGTACGCGAAGGCCACCAGCGCGATCAGGCCGATGAGCAAGGCCTCGTTCATTGCGGCGGTGCGATCACCATCCAGCTCTGCTTCACTCCATCATAGAGCTCTATGCGTCCGTTCACCACGGGTTCGCCCAGCATGATGGAACGGGCACGGCCAACCATGGCGCGACCCGATTCCTCAAGCACTTCCAAGGGCACTTGGCGCATGTCGCAGCCATCCTGTTCCATGCCTGCACGACCGGTGAAAAGGTCCTTGCGTGTGAGCTCCTCGTCTGTACCGGGCACATGCGTCACGAGGACCTGTCCTTGCTGTTGATGTACAGCACCACTGATGAGCGGGATGCCCAGCTTTCCGCAAGCGGCATCGATCAATTGCTTGGCATGGAGGTCATCGACACCCTCCAACACCATGTCATGGTCCTTCAGGAAGAACTCAACATTGGCTGCATCAACGAAGCCTTTGAGCGTGCGGAGGTCGGCGCGGCTTACCAAACGCAGCCAGCCATGGGCCACATCCACCTTGTAATGTCCGATATCGGCAGGAGCGAACAAAGGCTGCCGCTCGAGGTTGCCTTCCTCCACCTTGTCCCCATCAATGAGCGTAAGCGTGGAGATGGGCATGCGCACGAGGCGGTGCAGCACGGAGTTCCCGATGCCGCCCAGTCCGACCACCGCCACACGCCATTGACCGCCAGCTTCTGCCATGCGGCCAAGATAGCAGTGGCACGCGGCCTACTGCTGCGTGTACTGCACGTCGAAGGAACCGCTGAGGTCCTTGGCCCCTCCGCCGTCGGCATGCAGGGTGACCTCGAACGAGCCGGTCACCTTATGCGCCACCGTATCCAAGGTGGCGATGGTGAGGGTGCCGGGATCGGTGGTGAGCGGCGTATAGGGAAGACCCAGGTTCATGTACATGATGGCGTTGTCCGCTTCGGTGATGGCCTGGGGCCCGGTGGCCAGCGAATCGAGCTGCATGATCAAGGTGCCTCCAGTGAGGTTGATCCCGGTGATCGTGATGGAAGAGCCGTCACCCACGCCGATCACGCTCGCATTGGCGCACCAGTCGTTACCATCAACGGTGGTCTGAACGCGGGCGCCGTTGCTACCGCAGCTATTGCCGGGTACAACGAGGTCCACGACATCATCAGGCTGACAAGCGGTAAGGGAGAGGAGACCGAGGGAGAGCAGGAAGAGCGGCTTCATGAGAAGGGTGCGGGCATGGTTCGCCCAGCGAGCCCTTGAACGGGGATCGAGCGCCCAAGGTTCCGCGGCCGCCTTCTGAAAAGCAGAAGCCCCGACCAACCGGCCGGGGCTTCCAATCATACGTTCGTTCGATCAGCGGACCACCACGCGCTGCACAGTGATGTCGCTGCCACGCTGCACGCGGACCGTGTAATCGCCAGCGGCCAGCTTGGCCACGTCCAGGTCCATGCGGCCAGTACCAGCGCTTGCGCGACGATCCAGCACCACACGACCGGTGATGTCCATCAGTTCCACGCGTACTTCGCCGAGGGTGGCCTCAAAGCTCACGGTCAGCTGGGCATCGGCGGGGTTCGGGAACACGCGGACACCTTGTGCGCCAGCCTGCTCACCCACACCCACAGGGCCTACGAACACGTTCACTTCCGTGCGCGGACCTGCGCAGAAGGTGGACGGCTGCTCCACTTCCCAATCGTAGAAGAAGTAGTAGTACTCCGTGGTGTTCGGGGCAGCCACTGTCGTACCGGTGATGGTGCCAAGCGTTCCGAGCGCATACGGGAACACGGGGTTGCTGCCGTTGGCATCGCGCCACAGCTGTGGGTTGCCCCCGATCACGCGCAGGCCATAAGGACCACCGGCAGGCACGTTGAAGTTGAGCTGTACGCGGCTCTCACCTACGGGAATGTTGACCGTCGTCTGGGCCAGGACCGTTCCCAGGGAATAATCCGTGAGGCCGATGGTGCGGTTGCCCACGGTAGCGGCATACACCTTCACCGAGTTCAACACGAAGTCTTCCGTGGCCTCGAAGATCAGGTAGTTGTCGGGATTGCTGTGGTAAGCTCCGGGTGTGGCGTTGGTGGTGCGACCGCCGTAGACGATACCACCGCCGTATTGGATCGCGGCTTCAGCCCAATAGGTCGTATTGGTGTTCAGGAAGGGTGTGGTCCAAGTGTTGCCTGTGCCCACTGCCGTTCCACCAAGCGCGACATCGTACCAGCTGATGTTGTCACCCGTGGCGTTCAGATCGGCGGTTCCGGGAGCCGGAATGTTCACGTCGCTGCTGCCAGGTGCAGGTGCGGCGGCGAGCACATCCACGACCACAGCGTCGCTCGTGTAGTCACCACATGTGCCCGCGTACGTCACCGTATAGGTGCCGGCGGTGTTCACCGTGATGCTCTGTGTGTTCAGGCTGTTGCTCCAGGTATTTCCGGAAGTTGCGCTGCTGCTAAGAGTCACTTCGCTGTTCGGGCATATCGTGGTCTCACCGATCACGGTCACCGTCGGGGTCTCATCGGGATCCTGCGCCACCATGATGCTCGTCTCGCCGCTGCAGCCTTGTCCGTCGTCGATGGTCACGGTGTAGGTACCACCGGCGGAGACATCGATGCTCTGTGTGCTGGCGTTGTTGCTCCAGAGGTAGTTGAAGCCGGGGTTGGCGGTCAGCGTCAGTGGGCTTCCACCGGAGCAGACCACGGCGTTGCCGCTGGTGCTGATCGAGGCAACAGGGCTGATGCAGACGCCTTCCAGCACGGTGATGTTCTGATCGACCGGTACGTTGGTATAGGTGTCCACCTGACCGCTGGGCCAGGTAACGGTGAGGGTTGGGATCACCGTTTCGCCACCAAGGCCGAAGTGCAGGTTGAAGGTGCTGACGATGCCGTAGCTCTCACCGGCATGCACTTCGCGGATCTGCGTGCCCCATGGGCCCGTGATGGTCACACGACCACCCACGCCATCGCGGTTGCTCTGCACACCCTTGAGGCGCACATTGATGTAATGGTTACCGTTCGGCGTGTTCAGCCACAAGCGGTCAGGGAAGCCGGGATCTCCATCCACGTAGCCATCGCCGTAGCCGGCGTACACATCCTGGAAGCCATCACCGTTCAGATCGCCGTAGGCGAAGCTGAGGATCTGCTTGGCCGCAGGGAAGGGGTTCGTCACCTCAGTGAAGGTGCCGTCGCCATTGCCATGGAAGAAGTGCTGCGCGCTTCCCGTCAATACATCCAGGAAACCGTCGTTGTCCATGTCCTCCATCTTGGCTTGGAGGAAGAAGCCGGTGAAGGTCTCGAGACCGCTGCCGGCGGTGGCGTTGGTGAAGTGGCCGGTGCCATCGTTCTCGAAGTACATCAACGTGCTGCTGTGCGTGGTGCTGAAGGCATCGAGGTCGCCATCGTTGTCAACGTCACCGAAGTCGGTGGTCCACACCTGCTCCTTGTTCTGCAGACCGTACACATCGGCTTCGTCACTGTAGTTCCCGTTGCCATCGTTCACGAACAGGCGGTCCCAGCGGCGGCAGTCGTTCGGGTCGTTCACACCTTGGCGGCAGTGGCTGATGTGCAGGTCGATGTCACCATCATTGTCGAAGTCGGTGGCGGTGCTGCCGTAATTACCGCTCATGTCACCGGAAGTGCCGGTGCAGGCCGGGGTGGCCCAAGGCATGAAGTTGGCGTCGTAGATCGGGGTGCCGCTGTTGTCGGTGATCCAGATGTTGCTCGGACCCACGTCGTTGCAGGCGAACACGTCCACTTTGCCATCGTTGTCCCAGTCGGCCATCGTCATGCACTGCGTGAAGATGGTGGGGCCGTTCAGGTTGGAAAGTGTGTAGACGCCACGGGAAGAAATGCTGAGGAAGCGCGTCACGGAAACACCGGAGCAGATGTCCTTGTGCCCGTCGTTGTTCAGATCAGCGATGGCCCAGCCCCACTGTTCGCTGTTGTCCACCACTCCGTAATCGTAGGTCTCGAACGTATGGTCCGGGTTCTGGTACAGCACGTACACGTGCGTGCTCATGTCGAGCTGCACAATGTCATCGAGGCCGTCGCCATCCATATCCGTCACGCCCACGCAGGCACCGCTGCTGGCGTTGTGGGAGAGGTTGGCGGAAGCGTTGGTGAACACCTGGGCCGTGGTGCCCAAGGCGGTGGCCAGGGTGAGGACCCCGAGCGCGTAACGTTTCAACATGTTGGGTTGGTGGGTTGGATAGAGGACGGTTCCGTTGCAGGTGGCCCGAAAGTAGGCGAACGGCAGGCACAAGGCAACCGCAGGGCGGCCTACCCTTGCGATCCTGACACGCCTTCCCCCGCCCCGCTCCACACGCTGCTCTGGCGGCGGATGCTCTCCTGGTGGATGGCGTTCATGAAGGCCTCCACGAAAGTCGGGCTAAGGCCGAGCCCCTTGGACAGCTGCAACTGGCGCTTCATGATGCGTTCCCACCGTTCCGGTTGAAGGATGGCCACGTTGTGCTCCTGCTTGTGCTCACCGATGCGCTCGGCGATGTCCATGCGGGCACCCAGCTTCAGCACGATCTCCTCGTCCAGCTGGTCGATCAGGTCGCGCAATTGCTGCAGGTGATCGCCCAATACGGCGTCAGGCGTGCGCTGCCGGAAGATGAGGCTGTCCACCAAGCCACCCAAGGCAGCAGGGTCCAGTTGCTGTTCGGCGTCGCTCCAAGCGTTGGCGGGGTCGCGGTGGGTCTCCACCATCAAGCCGCTGAAGTTGAGGTCCAGTGCCTGCTGCGCCACTTCGGCCACCCGGGCCCGCGCACCGGCCACATGGCTCGGGTCGCAGATCAGCTCCAGGTTCGGGAAAGCGGCCTTCAGGCGGATGGGGAACTCCCACATCGGGCTGTTCCGGTAGGGCGTGCGCTCGAACCAGCTGAAGCCCCGGTGGATGGCCGCCATTCGGGTGATGCCCGCGTGCGCCAGGCGCTCCAAGGCCCCCACCCACAACTGCAGGTCGGGGTTGATGGGGTTCTTCACGAACACCGGGATGTCCACGCCCCGCAAGGCATCGGCGATCTCCTGCACGCTGAAGGGGTTCGGCGTGGTGCGCGCCCCGATCCATAGCATGTCGATGCCCGCTTTCAGGCAGGCCTCCACATGCTCGGCCGTGGCCACCTCCGTAAAGGTGAGCAAACCGGTCTCAGCCTTCGCCTCCAGCAGCCATTCCAAGGCGGGTTCGCCCAGGCCCTCAAAGGTCTCCGGCCGCGTGCGGGGCTTCCAGATGCCGGCGCGCATCACCTTTACCTGGGGGGCATGCTTCTGGATGCCCCGTGCAGTGTCCAGCACCTGCTCCCGGCTCTCCGCGCTGCACGGCCCAGCGATCAGCAGCGGACGTTCCAGACCCAGACCCCAATCGGAAAAGGAGCGCGTGGGCAGCTGGGCGGGTGGCGGCATGGCGCAAAAGTACCGCAAGGGGAACGTCCGGAATGGGAGAGCTGTTCGCTGCGTGACCGTGGTCACCGGTACTGGCCGGCGCGAGCCTTCACCTTTGCACCATGCGGAACATGTGGATCACCGTCGGCGCCATGGTCATCGGTGCGTTGTTGGGCGTGGCCTACTGGCACTTCTTCGGCTGCCGCGAGGGCTGCGCGATCACCAGCGTGTGGTGGCGGAGTGCACTGTACGGCGCCGTCATGGGCTACTTGGCGGTGGGGATGTTCAAGAAGTAGGAAGCAGGTCACTGGTTGGTCGGTCGTCACAAGTGACCCGCCCGGCAGCTAGTGCTCTCACGAGAGGCGGAACACTTGCGACAGTTGGGCTAGTGTGAAACATGTATGAT